>NZ_JBEZGQ010001207.1:0-2304 GCF_040650095.1 Actinoplanes sp. NPDC048791
GGCCCCCGGCTTCCCGCGGGTCGTGGCGGCGTTGCTGGCCGAGCACGGCACGCCGGCCGGGCGGCTGCTGCTGGAGGTCACCGAGACCGCGCTGGCCGGGGACGCCGCGACGGCCGCCGACGCGGTCGTCGAGCTGACCGCGCTCGGCATCGGGGTCTCGGTCGACGACTTCGGCATCGGTTACACCAGCCTGTCGCAGCTGCGGTCCGTCCCGGTCGCCGAGGTCAAGATCGACCGCAGCTTCGTCACCGACCTGGACACCGACGGACCCAACCAGGCGATCGTCCGCTCGGTGATCGCCCTGGCCCACGGGCTCGGCCTGCGGGTCACGGCCGAGGGCGTGGAGACAGCGGCGGTGAGCGACTGGCTCGCGGACGCCGGCTGCGACGACGCCCAGGGCTACCTCTTCGCCCGGCCCACGGCCTGGCCGCACCTGCTCGACCTCTACCTCAACCCGCGTGGCAGCGGCCGGCACGCCCGCGCCGAGCTCGCCACGGAAGCCGCAACCGCGCCCACCGAACCTGCACCACTGAGCACCGGAGGTCTCCGATGAAGCACTCGACCCGCCGTCGCGTCCGCCTGGCCGCCGCCGGTATCGCGCTGACCCTGGCCGCCGGCGGCTGCGGCTCGGCCTCCGCCGGCACGGATGACGCGGCGACCGGCGAAGTGGCCGTGGACCAGCAGATCCGCGCCATGCTGCCGGACGCCGTCCGCGATCGCGGCAGCATCCAGCTGGCCACCGACCCCAGCTACGCGCCGATGGAGTCCTACGCACCCGACGGCCGCACGATCATCGGCTTCGACGCGGACCTCGCCGCGGCGCTCGGCTCGATCACCGGGATCCGGGTGGAGATGGTCGCGGCCGACTTCAGCTCGGCCATCGACGAGACCGTCAAGGGCACCTACGACGGCGTGCTCTCCTCGATGACCGACACCGCGGAACGCGAGAAGCTGGTGGACTTCGTCGACTACTTCTCCGCCGGCACCGCGATCGTCGTACAGCGGGGCAACCCGCGCGGCATCTCGGACCTCAAGGACCTGTGCGGCCAGGTCGTGGCGGTGGAGAAGTCCACCGTGCAGGCCGACCTGCTGCGCCGCTCCCAGCCCAGTTGCGGGGCGAACAAGATGATCATCAAGAACTTCAAGACCAATGCGGACGCCCTGCTGCAGGTCCGCACCGGGCGGGCGGTCGCCATCCTGAACGACTATCCGCCGGCCGCCCACCTCGCCACCGACGCCCGGACCCGCTCGTACTACCAGCTCGCCTCGACCGTGCAGTACGAGCCCGGCCTGATGGGACTGGCCGTGGCCAAGGACAACACCGGGCTGCGGGACGCGCTGCGCGCCGCGCTCGACTCGCTCATCCGCTCCGGCCGCTACACCGAGCTGCTGCAGCGCTGGGGCCTGATGAACGGCGCGCTCGCCTCGTCGTCGATCAACGCGGGCAGCTGACGCGGGCTCAGGACCGGGTGTTGCGCGGCAGGGCGGACAGCCGGCGGCCCCGGACCAGGGCCTGCCGGCGGCCGATCTCCCGGCCGTCCGGAGTGAACTCGATGCCCTCGACCTCGTACCAGTTCTCACCGTCGCGCTGAATCGGCCTGTTCCAGTCGACGCGTTCGACGCGCAGGTCCAGGGAGCCGGTGCCGAAGCAGTAGTCCGTCTCCGCGAAGTGGCTCACCGGCCGGTTCGGGCCGCGATTGGCGTCCATGACTTCACTCCTCGTCCGGTAACCGTGCACGTGCCCAAGCATCGTCATATGCGCGGGCCGACGCAAGGCCGGATGCACGTGCATATGCACACTGGACCAAAAGTGGAAGATCCGCCGGGCCGCTCCGCCGTTCGGACGATGCCCGGCGTGTCGGACGTGACTGTCAGCGCGCGATCTGATGCAGCGCGTCGTGGAGCATGGCCGCCGTGCGCTCCGGAGGCTCAGCCTCCAGGCAGGCCCGTTCCATCGCGATCAGGTAATGCTCGACGTCACCGGGCTTGTCCAGATAGATCGCCCCGGTCAGCTGCTCGACGTAGACCACGTCGGGCAGCTCCGGTTCCGAGAACCGCATGATGGCGAACGGGAAGTCGGCCGGCCCGGCCGCTCCCTGATGGAACGGCACGATCTGCAGCCGTACGTTCGGCCGCTGGGCCGCCTCCAGCAGGGCCCGCACCTGCGCCCGCATGACGTCGCGGCCGCCGATCTCACGCCGCAGCACCGCCTCGTCGAGCACGGCCCAGAACTGCGGCGGGTCCGGCCGGGTGAGCACCCGCTGCCGGTTGCACCGCAGCTCGATGCGCCGCTCGATCTCCGCG
>NZ_JBEZGQ010001208.1:0-2301 GCF_040650095.1 Actinoplanes sp. NPDC048791
GCGGCGAGCACCGGACCGGCGAGCACGGTGGCCACCAGCACCCCGACCGTCTCCGCCGTGCGGGCCCGGCCCATCGTGCGGGCGTAGCGGTGCGCCGCGCCGAGGCGGGCCAGCTCGCTGTAGACGAGCGCCTCCAGCGATCCGGAGGCGAGCGCCCCGCCGGCACCCCAGAGCAGGAACCCGACGGCGAAGGCCGGATACGAGGGCACGAGCACCCAGAGCGCGAACGCGGCCGCGCCGGCGAGCGGGGCCAGGCACAGCAGTAATCGCCGGGAGACCGCGTCAGCCCAGGCGCCGGAGGGCACCTCCAGCAACGTGCTGCCGGCTGACCAGATCACGAACAGCGAGGAGATCTGCCAGACCGACAGGCCGGTGTCACTGAACAGCAGTGCGTACACCGGGTAGAGCAGGACGAGATCGGCGAGGAACGCGTACGCATAGAGCGTGGCAGCCAGCCGGCGCACGCGTGCGGAGTCGAGGGTCATGAGGCCTTCCCGTGAAGTCGGAGCGGACGCCGGTCACACGGCGGCCGCGGCGGCCCACGGGTTGGACCTCTACGGGTGGATCAATGTCGCCAGGTCATGAAGGGATCGTAGGCGGCCGACAGCCCCCCGGGCCAGGCCATTTGTCATCGATTTGTCGTCGCTCTGTCACCGCCGGACCTGCCCTTCCCCCACAGCTCCGCCCGAGATACGCACCGCGGTGTGCGCGGTTCACACAAATCAAGCTGGAGTGTGTCGGATCCGCCGGATGCCGTTCGTGGCGTATGCAGAGACGGACGCCGGGTCCGGACGATCAGAGGGAGCGGAATATGGCTGAGTACCTCATCTACTTCAATCAGCAATGGGTGGGTGACCACACCGAGGAGTGGTTCCGCGGGCGCGGCCCCCTCGCCCGGGCCGTTGTCGATGAGATCAAGGCCGCCGGGGCATTCGTCTTCGCCGGGGGCCTGGAGGAAGAGGACGGCCCGGTCTTCAGCGCCGACGCCACGAGCGGTGAGGTGGTCTTCGCCGACGGGCCCTACGTCGAGAGCAAGGAGTTCCTGGGCGGCCTGACGATCGTGGACGTGCCGGATGAGGCGACCGCCCGGATGTGGGCCGGCCGGATCGCGGAGGCCTGCGGCTGGCCGCAGGAGGTCCGCCGGTTCAAGCCGCCGCGCGTCCTGCAGGGATGAGGGCGTCACTCGTCCTGCAGGGATGAGGTCGTCACTCGTCGGCTGAGGCTCGAGTGCCGGCAAGGATCCGACCGGACACGGCTTCGGGTGCGGCCAGAAAAGTGCCGCCCCGGAGCCGGCCGGCAGAAGCGGTGGCCGGCCGAAGCGGGACCAGGATGGGGCCGGGCGGGGAGCCGCTATCCTGCCCCGTGTGACCCGTCCGATGATGCCGAACGATCCGCGCTGGCTCGGTGATTATGAGCTGCTCAGTCGTCTCGGCGAGGGCGGCATGGGCACTGTCTTTCTTGGACGGTCGCCGGACGGCCGGCTCGTGGCGGTCAAGATGTTGCGGGCCGAGCACGCCTGGGACGCCGAGTTCCGGGGGCGCTTCCGCAGCGAGGTCAACCGGGCCCGCGAGGTGCCCAGCTTCTGCACGGCGGCGGTGCTCGACGCCGACCCGGATCACGAGACGCCGTATCTGGTGGTCGAGTACGTCGACGGGCCGAGTCTGTCCGAGGTGATCCGGGAGCGGGGACCGCTGGACGGCGGCACGCTGCACAGCGTGGCGGTCGGGGTGGCCACGGCGCTGGCGGCGATCCACGGCGTCGGGGTCATCCACCGGGACCTGAAGCCGCAGAACGTGCTGTTCTCGCTGGGCACGCCCAAGGTCATCGACTTCGGGATCGCGCGGGCGCTCGAGGTGACCAGCCGGCACACCAGGACCGACCAGATGGTCGGCACGGTGGCGTACATGGCGCCGGAGCGGTTCGACACCGACTCGGATCGCACGGTGGGGCCGGCGGCGGACGTGTTCGCGTGGGGTGTGGTGGTGGCTTACGCGGCGACCGGGCGTACCCCGTTCTGGGCGGATTCCCCGGCCGCGACGGCGGCCCGCATCCTGACCCAGCCGCCCGACCTGACCGGGCTCGGCGGGTCGCTGCGTGACCTGGTGGGCCGGACGCTGGCCAAGGATCCGGCCGAGCGGCCGACCGCCCATCAGCTGCTCGACCTGCTGCTGGAGGCGGAGACCGGCGGAGCGCTCGCCCAGCGGCCGGAGCTGCGCAAGGCCGCCGAGGCGGCACAGCACACGGGCCGGGTGCAGCCCGGCGTACGCGAATCGGCCGCACCTGTTCGCCGGCGGGTGAGCC
>NZ_JBEZGQ010001209.1:0-2288 GCF_040650095.1 Actinoplanes sp. NPDC048791
GGCTGGGTTGGTCGCGGTCAGCAGCAGCACGACGTCGACCGCGCCCGGCCCGGTGAAGGGCGCCTGCCAGGGCCCGGTGCCCCGGCCGGGCGACAGCACGTCCTCGCGGGCGTGCATGCCCTCGCGGAACTCCTCGGGGAAGTCCTTCAGCTCGGTTGCGGGCACCCCGAGGCGGGTCAGTCCGGTGTGGCTGAGGCCCAGGTGCAGGGCCCGGGCGGGCCGGTCACCCACCTCGGCGGCCGAGGTGACCTCCGGAGCGACGGTACGCAGCCAGCGCCGGGCCTGCGGCCCGGAGGTGATCCGGAGGAACAGGTGGGCGGCCACACTGTGGTCGGCGAAGCCGCGCAGCACGATGCCCTGGATGTCGGGCAGCTCCAGCGGCGCCACCGGCCCCGGCTCGGGGACACGGTCCTCGTCCAGGTCGACGGCGATCCGGAAGCGGCTGCGCAGCATGCCGTCGGCGTTGCCCGGCGCGGTCGCGGCGAACGCGGCCACCTTGCGGCGCAGGCGCAGCGCGTCGGTGAGCTGAGCGACCGAACCCTCCGGGCTGCCGGAGAACGTGTAGTCGGCGCGCACGCTGCGCTTCGTGAAGAACGCTACGAAGGGCGCCTCCAGGTCGTGCCCGGGATAGCCGGTGCAGTCGCGCCAGATGGCGTCGGCGTCCGGGCCGAGCAGCCGCAGCCGCCGGAAGAAGTCGGCCGGGTCGCCGTCGACGGTCGCGGTCATCAGCAGATACGGGTGCGGCAGGTCGTCCGGGCGCGGCGGGCGGCCGCCGTGCGCGAGCAGGTCGAGCAGCCGCGCCTTGCGGCTCATCCCTGCCGGCCGTTGCTGGCGCACCGCGTGCTCGAGCACGACCAGGCGGGCGAAGTGGACGCCGGCCACCGTGGCGAACGGGCTGCGCTCGAAGGACCGGATCCGCTCACGCAGCCCGGCGGCGCGACCGTCGGCGATGCGCGCGAACACGGTCACCGACCGGGTGCCGGTCTTGGTGCGGCTCATGACTGCGCCTCCCAGCTGTAGAGGTCACCCTGGACCTCGTCGACGAAGCGCTGCCAGGCCTCGCCGAACTCGGCCGGGGCGGCGGTGCCCAGATGCCGGTCGTACGCTTCCCGTACGCGCAGCGCGGATGCGATCTCGGTCACTCCGGCGTCCGGGTAGGCGGCGTAGTAGTGGTCGACGTCGAGGTCGTTCGCCCGGATGTAGCGCCGGAACGGCTCCGGCGGCAGCGCCCCGGGGAAGCCGAAGGACCAGCCCCAGATGAGCGCCATCCGGGCCGGGATCTCCAGCGAGAAGGCGTCGATGTACTTGCCCCAGGCGCCGTTGAAGTCGCTGCGGAACAGCAGGTACGCGTACCGGGAGCGGCGGCTCTGGCCGGGCAGGCGGGGCAGCACGGACCAGTGCGCGAAGTGGATGAACGACATCCGCTTGAGGTCCTCGGGCGCGCCGAGCAGGTGCCGCAGGAACAGGAAGCCCCGCAGCAGCGGCACCCAGCGCCGGGGCATCGGGGTGAGCACGGTCAGCGGGGTGCCGCGACCGGCCAACGAGGACAGATAGGAACCGTCCCGCGACTCCTCGCCCGGTGGATTCGTTGTCTCGATCATGGTGATGATCCTTCACGAAAGATCAACCGCGTCGGCTCCCGCTGACACGGTACGGGTACCCTCGCCCGGTTGCGACGGGAATACACTCGGCCGATGATGCTCGGACGGACCGCCGAACGTGCATTGATCGACGGTCTTCTGACAGGCGCGCGGGCGGGCCGCAGTGACGCCCTGGTGCTCACCGGCGAGCCCGGCATCGGCAAGACCCGGCTGGTGCACGAGCTGCTGGCCGGGGTGCCGGCGGAGACCGTGGTGCTGGTCGGCCAGGCGGAGCCCGGCTCGCTGTCCCGGCCGTACGAGGTGCTGCTCGACGCGATCGACGGCCACCCGGACATCGACGAGGAACAACTGGCCACCCTCGCGGACCCGCGGCGCAGCCCGGTCGAGCGCCTGCACATCGGGCTGGCGATCCTGGCCGACCTGATCGGCGACTCCCCCGCCGTCATCGTCTTCGAGGATCTGCACTGGGCCGACTCGGAGAGCGCGGCGCTGTTCGAGCGGATCGCCGACCAGCGCGGGCCACGGCTGCTCATCGGGACGTACCGGCCGGACGAGGTGACCCGCCGCCAGCCGGTGGCGGGACTGCTGGCCCGCACCGAACGCCGGCACGCCGTCACCCACGTACGGCTGGATCGCCTCACCCCCGCGCAGACCGCGGCGATGCTGGCGGCGGCCACCGGCTCGCCG
>NZ_JBEZGQ010001210.1:0-2287 GCF_040650095.1 Actinoplanes sp. NPDC048791
GCACGCCCAGTGGCACCGGCAGGCGCGGGAGGTCGGCCGGGGAGGGCCGGCCTCCGGGGCACTCGGCGGGTGGGGCGCACAGGGCGGGACGATCGGGCTGAACCGCGAGACGCTCGGCCGGTGAGGGCGTCCCCCGCCCCGGGTGGCGGGGCGGGGGACGCGACGGCTCACATCCCGCCGGCGTTGGCGTACGAGTGCAGGCCCGCGAAGAACAGGTTCACGCCGAACAGGTTCATCAGCATCGTCACGAAGCCCAGCAGGGCGATCCAGGTCGCGGTGGTGCGCTTGACGCTCGGTGTCGCGCGGGCGTGCAGGTACGCCGCGTAGACGACCCAGGAGATGAACGCCCAGACCTCCTTGGGGTCCCAGGCCCAGTAACGGCCCCACGACGCCTCGGCCCACAGCGGCCCGGCGATCAGCGCACCGAAGGTGAACAGCGGGAACGCGAACGCGTGCAGCCGGAACGTCAGCCGTTCCAGCAGCTCCGCCGGCGGCACCTTCGCGCCCAGCGTGTACGGGAAGTTCCGCTTGCCCTGGTCGTAGCCGGCCCGGATGAGGAACATCGCGGCCGGCACCGCCCCGATCAGCAGGATGCCGGAGGCCAGGATGATCGTCGAGACGTGCACGATGTACCAGTACGAGTTCAGCGCCGGCACCAGCGGACTGACCGGCGTGTACGCGATCAGCCCGGCCGCACCGAGCAGCACGACCAGCGCGAGCGCGGTGAACAGGCCGAGGTGGCGCACGGCCGGCTTGCGGGTGATCACACCGAGCCAGACCGCCGAGCCGACGAGGGTCACCGCGAGGATGAACTCGTACATGTTGCCCCACGGCATACGGTGCGCCGCGAGGCCGCGGGTGACCACCGTGCCCAGGTGCAGCGCGAAGGCGAGCCAGGTGAGCCCGACGCCGATCAGGCCGAGCAGGGCACCGCGGTCCCGGGGCGGCGCCGGCGGCACGACGTCGTCCGCGGTCGGCACCTCCTACTCGCCCGGTCCCCGGGCGCCGACGAGCCGGCGGGCCGGACGGGTCGCCGCGCGGCCGATGTGGCTGCGGTTGCCGAACGCGTACTCCGCCGCGTAACAGACCATCGCGGCCAGGTACGCCAGCACGGTGAAGGCCATCAACTGGTCAGACAACTCCGCCATCACGGCGTCCTCTCCTCCGGCGTCCGGCGCGCCGCCGCCACGACCTGCTCGAACTCCTCGTGGAAGCCCGGATAGTCGGTGCGCGGCAGACCACCGGCCTCCATCAAACTACCGCCGGTGCCCGCCTCGGACCCGGCCGGGGGCGAAACCCGGAACCACACCCGGCGGCGGTGCCCGGACAGCGACAGCATCAGTCCGAGCAGGCCCAGCACCGCGCCGCCCAGCACCAGCGGCTGGGTCGGGTCGTAGCGCACCGCGAGGGTGGCGAACTGGCGGGTGCCGACGAACTCCAGCTTGGTGCCGTCGTCCAGGGTCCAGGTCTGGCCGGGCGTCAGCCGCTGCGGCCGTTCGCCGCTGACCTGCTTGAGCTGGCCGTTGGCCAGCTGGCCGCGGTCCAGCGCGTAGACCGAGCCGGGCAGGCCGGCGTCGACCCCGAGATTGCCCCGGTACGCCGTCAGGAACAGCGCCGGCTCCCGTTCGGCCGGGAAGACCGAGGTCGGGCCGCCCTTCGGATCCACCGTGGGCAGATAGACACCCTCGAAGGCGACCTGCAGGTCCTCGTCGCGCCGGTTGGTCTTCGGGTCGATGTTGACGTCGGGGAACTGCGCGACGCCCTCACTGGTGAGCATCTGGTCGCGAGGCAGGAACGGCACGATCCGGGTCTGCTGCTGGCCGAACCGGTCGGTGAACCGCAGGATCGGCGCGTAGCCGTGGCCGAGCAGGTGCACGTTGGCCTGCGACAGGCGCAGCGGGTGGTTGACCGTGAACTCGGCCGGGCGCCACGGCCCGTCCTGCTCGGTCTGCACGGTGGCGTGCGCGCCGAACGACTTCGGCTGGCCGCTGCTCTGGTACGTCGCGTCGAAGTCGTTCAACCGCAGGCAGAAGAACGGCAGGTCGGCGGCGTCGAGGCGGGGGCCGAGGGTGGACTCGTCGTACTGCGTCACCGAGTTGCAGAAGCCCAGGTCGTCGCCCTGCACCAGGAGGCGGTTGCCGTGCCAGCCGTACCAGTGCCCGAAGCCCACCCCGATCAGCACCGCCAGCAGCGCGAAGTGGAACAGCAGGTTGCCGGTCTCCTTGAGCAGGCCCTTCTCGGCCGAGACCGTCCACGTGCCGTCCGGCCGCTCGCGCACGACCGTGCG
>NZ_JBEZGQ010001211.1:0-2022 GCF_040650095.1 Actinoplanes sp. NPDC048791
GCGGACGGTGGGGGGCTCGTCATAAGGTTAGGCTAGCCTAACCGCGATCTTGAAGGAAAGCCGGACCCCCCGACGAAAGGCTGCTCATGCCCGCTGTCCTCCTGGCCGAAGTGGTGGCCGTCCGCCCGCTCAGCCCGCACGCCGTGGCCGTCACGTTCGACGGGCCGGAGCTGTCCCGCCTCGCCTACAGCGGCGCCGACCAGCGCATCAAGCTGCTGTTCGCCCGGGACGGCCAGCCGGCGCCGGTGCTGCCGGCGGCCGACGACTGGTACGGCTCGTATCAGGCCATGCCGGCGGAGGTGCGCCCGGTCATGCGCACGTACACCGTGCGGTCGCAGGATCCGCGCAGCGGCCGGGTCGACGTCGAGTTCATCCTGCACGGCGACACCGGCCCGGCCTCGGCGTGGGCCTCGGCGGCCCGGCCCGGGGATCTGCTGGGCATCATCGCGGCCACCGCCGAGGACGACGGCGCCCAGGCCCGCCCGTACGCGCCCGGCGACGCGGACTGGCAGCTGCTGGTGGGGGACGCGACCGCGTTGCCGGCGATCGCCTCCATCCTCGAGCAGCTGGACGTCGGTGCCTGCGCGCGGGTGTTCGTCCAGGTGCCGTCGCCACAGGACATCCGGGAGCTGGCCACGCCCGCCGCCGACGTGCAGATCACCTGGCTGACCGGCGTCGCTCCGGCCGAGGCGGTGCGCGACGCGGAGCTGCCCACCGGCAAGCCGTACGCGTGGGTGGCGGGTGAGGCGGCGATGGTGCGTGCGCTGCGCCGCCATCTCGTGGGCGATCGGGGTCTGGACGCCCGGGCGCACTACTTCGGCGGTTACTGGCGGGCCGGCGTCGCCGAGGACGCCTGATCGGGACGCTTGACCGGTTCAGTTTTCATTGACGGCCATCACTCTGTCGGCCTACCGTGCGTGGTGTCGGTGGAAACCCTGGAGGTCGCCATGCACAGCCGGTTCCGCTCCCTGCGCACCCTCGCTGCGGTCCTGCTCCTGGCCGCTCCCGCCGCTGTGGTCGCGGCCGGCCCGGCGACCCCGGCCTCGGCGGACTCGCGCGCCGCCACGCTGGTTCCCACTCCTCCCATGGGTTTCAACGACTGGAACGCCTTCGGCTGTGAGGTCGACGAAGAGCTCATCCGGGAGACCGCCGACAAGATGGTCGCCTCCGGCCTCGCCGCCTCCGGCTACGAGTACGTCAACATCGACGACTGCTGGTCACAGAAATCCCGGGACGCGGATGGGCGACTGGTTCCTGATCCGGTTAAGTTTCCGAACGGGATAGCCGGGGTTGCCGACTATATCCACGGCAAAGGTCTCAAGCTCGGCATCTACGGTGACGCCGGCACGCTGACCTGTGCCGGCTATCCCGGCAGCCTCGGACACGAGGAACTGGACGCACGCACCTGGGCCGAGTGGGGCGTCGACTACCTCAAGTACGACAACTGCAACAACCAGTCCGACGGCTCACAGGCCGACTACATCCGGCGGTACACCGCGATGCGCCAGGCCCTCGACCGGGCGGGCCGGCCGATCGTCTACTCCATCTGCGAGTGGGGCTCGTCGCGGCCGTGGGAGTGGGCCCGGGGCGTGGGTGACCTGTGGCGTACCACCGGGGACATCAGCGACAACTGGGAGAGCCTGCGCTCGATCATCGCGCAGAACGCGCCGCTGTACCCGTACGCGGGGCCGGGGCACTGGAACGACCCCGACATGCTGGAGATCGGCAACGGCGGGATGACCGACACCGAGTACCGCACCCACATGAGCACCTGGGCGATGATGGCCGCACCGCTGATCATCGGCACCGACCTGCGGACCGCCTCGGCGCAGACGCTGGCCATTCTCGGCAACCGGGACATCATCGCCATCGACCAGGACCCGCTCGGCCGGCAGGCCACGGTGGTGTCCGACCGCGACGGGCTGATGGTGCTGGACAAGCCGCTCAGGTCCTGCCGCGCGGCGTCAAGGCCCGGGTGACGGTCGAGGCCGGCATCCGGATGAGCTGGGACCGCCTGCTGGG
>NZ_JBEZGQ010001211.1:2032-2286 GCF_040650095.1 Actinoplanes sp. NPDC048791
GACAAGCCGCTGGCCGGCGGCGACCACGCGATCGCGCTGTACAACTCGACCGACCACCTCGCCACCGTGGGCGTCGCGGCCACCGACACCGGGCTGGACCCGGCCCGCGGCTACCGGCTCAAGGGCGTGTGGACCGGCCGGACCGCCGAGGCCGCCACCACCATCGAGGCGGCGGTCCCCGCGCACGGCACCGTCGTCTACCGGGTCCGGCCCCGGCAGAGCCACGAGACCGTCCCGCCGGCCGTGACCGTGGA
>NZ_JBEZGQ010001212.1:0-2286 GCF_040650095.1 Actinoplanes sp. NPDC048791
GGCGACCGGGACCGTCCGGCGCCGCGACTCGCGCTCGTGCACCAGCTTGCGGGCGGCGGCGGGCCACCCAGGCCCAGCAGCTGCTGCAGGAGAGCCTGCGCATCCGCCAGGCCGACGGCCGGCCGACCGGCCGGACGCGCCTCTACCTCGGGGACGTCGCGCGGATCCTCGACGACCCCGACGACGCCCGGCAGCACTGGGAGGCGGCCGCCGAGGCCTGCGAGAAGGCCGGCGACGCGGACGGCGCCGAGGCCGCCCGGGCCCGGCTGTCGGAGAAATCCTGAAGCAATTCCGGCGGCGGTGTCGGATCGCGGCACATGGGTTCGTGGTAAGGGTGAAGCGGCCGCCTGCGAGGGGTGCCCGGAGCACAGGAGATGATCGTCCGATGCAGTACCTGGTTTCCGTGATCGACGACAAGAGCAATCCCGGCAGCACCGACCGGGAGCCCGCGATCAGCGCGTTCAACGAACGACTGATCGCCGGAGGCCACTGGGTCTTCGCGGGCGGGCTGGCGGACACCGACGCGGCCACGGTCATCGACAACCGGGGTGAGCAGGCGGTGTTCAGCGACGGGCCGTTCGTGGAGTCGAAGGAGTACCTGGCCGGCGTCTGGATCTGGGAGGCCCCCGACCTGGACGTGGCGCTGCGGCTCGCCACCGAGGCGTCGGAGGTCTGCGATCGCAAGATCGAGGTACGGCCGTTCCTGTGACCCTGATCGACGCCGGCGAGGCGGCCACCCGGGCCCACCGCGCGGAGTGGGCGCGGGTGGTCGCCGCCCTCACCAGACGGTTCGGTGATCTCGACATCGCCGAGGAGGCAGCGGCCGAGGCGTTCGCGACCGCCGTCGAGCGGTGGCCGGCCGATGGCGTGCCCCCGAATCCCGGCGCCTGGCTGACCACCACCGCCAACCGCAAGGCCATCGACCGAATCCGGCGCGAGAGCAGGCGCGACGACAAGCACAAGGAGGCGCAGCTGGTGTTCGACGACGAACCGCCGGAGCCTCTCGGTGCCATCGAGGACGAACGGCTCCGGCTGATCTTCACCTGCTGCCACCCGGCGCTCGCGATGGAGACCCGGATGGCGCTCACGCTGCGGATGGTCGGCGGCCTGACCATGCCCGAGATCGCCCGCGCCTTCCTGGTCCAGGAGGCCGCCATGGGCCAGCGGATCACCCGGGCCAAGGCCAAGATCAAGGCGGCCCGGATCCCGTACCGGGTGCCGTCGGCGGAGGATCTCCCGGCCCGCGTGTCCGGCGTGCTCGCGGTGCTGTTCCTGGTCTTCAACGAGGGCTACCTGGCCACCGGGCCCGACACCGATCCCGTACGGCACGACCTGACCGCCGAGGCGATCCGGCTCACCCGACTGATTAGGGCGTTGCTGCCGGACGACGGTGAGGTGGCCGGGCTGCTGGCGCTGATGCTGCTCACCGAGGCCCGCCGCACCGCCCGGGTCTCGGGGAGCGGCGAGCTGGTGACCCTGGGCGAGCAGGACCGGGGCGCCTGGGACCGGACGCTGATCGCCGAAGGCCACCGGCTGGTCCGCGAGCGCCTGGCCGCCGGAGCGGCCCCGGGCCGCTACCAGATCCTCGCGGCCATCAACGCCGTGCACACCTCGGCCCCCGACGTCCGCGACACCGACTGGTCGCAGGTCGTCGCCCTCTACGACCAGCTCGTCCGGCTCGACCCGTCACCGATCGTCGCGCTCAACCGGGCCATCGCGGTCGCCGAGCTCGACGGGCCCGAGGTGGCGCTGGCGGCGGTCGACCGCCTCGACGACAAGCTGACCGGGTATCACGCCTACCACGCGACCCGCGCCGACCTGCTGCGGCGGCTCGGGCGCGGGCCGGAGGCGCACGAGGCGTACGGGAAGGCGATCGAGCTCGCGGGCAACACGGCCGAGATCGCCTACCTGACCCGCCGCCGCGACCAACTGGGACAGGGCCGCTGACCTACCGCTGGTCGGCCAGCGTGGCCCGGGCCGCGGGGGACTCCTCGACGCCGGGACGCCCGGTCAGCACGCGGGGGCCGGCCTCGGTGATCGCCACGGTGTGCTCCGAGTGCGCCGTACGGGATCCGTCGGCCGACCGGATCGTCCAGCCGTCCTCGTCGGTCCGGATCTTGTCGGTGCTCCGGCAGAACCACGGCTCGATCGCGATGGTCAGGCCCGGCTCCAGCCGCATGCCCCGGCGGGGGCGGCCGCTGTTGGCCACGTGCGGGGCCTCGTGCATGGTGCGCCCGATGCCGTGGCCGCCGAACTCGCCGTTGACGCCGTACCCGTAGCGCCCGG
>NZ_JBEZGQ010001213.1:0-2283 GCF_040650095.1 Actinoplanes sp. NPDC048791
CCGGCCGGTCCGGACCGTGAAGCCGGCCCACCCATCCGCCCGGACCGGGCCATGAGTCGTGCCGCCGCCCCCGACCAGGCACTCAGCCGGGTCGAATCCGGCGTCCGGACGGCCATACTGGCCGTCGCCCAAGGCCACGCCGACGCGGTCGTCTCCGCCGGCAACACCGGCGCCACCGTCACCTCCGCCGCCCTCGGTCTCGGCCGCTGGCCCGGCGTGCGACGTCCCGCCCTGGCCGCTGTGCTGCCCACGGTCGCCGGCCGGCTGGTCCTGCTCGACGTGGGTTCCTCCGTCGACCCGGACGAACACACTCTCGCCATGCACGCCCGGCTCGGCGCCGCGTACGCCGCCGTCGTGCACGGGGTCGCCGCCCCCCGCGTCGGCCTGCTCACCATCGGCACCGAACGCGGCAAGGGCGATCGTCTGCGCCGGGCCGCCCCCGCCGTGCTGGCCGGGCTCGACCTGCCCGCCGGCGGCCACTACACCGGGCTGGTCGAGGGCAACGACGTGGTGACCGGGACCGCCGCCGACGTGGTGGTGACCGACGGCTTCACCGGCAACGTGCTGCTCAAGGGCCTCGAGACGGCGTACGCGCTGATCCGGCCCCCCGGCACCGACGACGTACCGCCCCGGGCGGCCATCCTGCTCGGCGTCGGCGGCACAGTCGTCGTCTGTCACGGCGCCGCGAGTGCCGACGACATCGCCGCGGGCATCGCCCTCGCCGCCGACCTGCACCGGCGGGCCGCGGTGCCGGTCATCGCCGACCTGATCCAGTTCCCGGCGGGGCATCCGAGCCCCGCGGCGCACGAAGACTCCAGAGGTGGTTCATGAGCAGTAACGACAAGCGCCGGCGGCCCTCCACCGAGCCACTGGAGGAGGCGTTCGGCATCCCCATCGAGCCGGGCCTGCTCGAACGTGCGCTGACCCACCGCTCGTACGCGTACGAGAACGGCGGTCTGCCGACCAACGAGCGCCTGGAGTTCCTCGGCGACTCGGTGCTGGGGGTGGTGATCACCTCGGCGCTCTTCCACAACCACCCGGACCTGCCCGAGGGTCAGCTGGCCAAGCTGCGCGCCAGCGTGGTCAACATGCACGCGCTCGCCGACGTGGCCCGTACCCTCGGCCCGCAGGGTCTGGGCCCGCACCTGCTGCTCGGCAAGGGTGAGGAGACCACCGGTGGCCGCGACAAGGCCAGCATCCTGGCCGACACGCTGGAGGCGTTGCTCGGCGCGATCTACCTGGAGCACGGCCTGAGCGTGGCCGGCGACGTGATCCACCGGCTGTTCGACCCGCTGATGGCCGAGTCGGCCGGGCGCGGTGCGGCGCTGGACTGGAAGACCAGCCTGCAGGAGCTGACCGCGGCGCTGGGCCTGGGCGTGCCGGACTACGTGATCGACGACGCCGGCCCGGACCACGCGAAGACGTTCACGGCCTGGGTCGTGGTGGCCGGCGAGCGCTACGGCGGCTCGGACGGGCGCAGCAAGAAGCAGGCCGAGCAGCGCGCCGCCGCGGCGGCCTGGCGCACCCTGACCGAGCGGACCGAGGCGCAGACCCCACCCCCCGCCGTGGCCGGCGGCGGCCACACCGAACTGCCCGAGGCGGAGAGCGCGGAGACCGGCGGCCACACCGAACTGCGCGAGGCGGAGAGCGCGGAGAGCGCGGAGAGCGCGGAGACCGGCGGGCACACCGAGCTGCCCGAGGCCTCCTAGCGGTGAGCGTGACGGTGCGGGAGCCCGGCCCGGAGGTGGCCGGCGTCGCGGAGCGGCTCTGGGACAAGGCCGGCCGGTGGCGTGGCGCCGGGATCGCGGTCGGCATCCTGGCCCTGACCCGGCTGGTGCAGCTGTTCTTCCTGGTCGTGCTGGACCACGCCACCGCGGAGCCGGCCGGGCTGCGCACCAACCTGCTGATCTGGGACGGCGGCTGGTTCCAGCGGGTCGCCGAGGGCTATCCGAGCGGCTACACGTACGGCGCCGACGGTGCGCTGCAGGGCAACGAGCTGGCGTTCTTCCCGCTCTACCCGATGCTGATCCGGTTGCTGTCCGGGCTCGGCCTCGACTCCGGCACCGCGGCGCTCACGGTGAGCTGGCTCGCCTCGATCGGCGCCGCGGTCGCCCTGCACCTGCTCGGCACCTCGCTCTACGGGCGCCGGGCCGGCTGGGCCCTGGTCGCCATCTGCTGCGGCGCCCCCATGTCGGTGGTGCTGTCGATGGCGTACTCGGAGAGTTTGTTCCTGGCCCTGGTGGCCGGCATGTTCGTCGCCGCGCACCGCCGGGTCTGGTGGGC
>NZ_JBEZGQ010001214.1:0-2280 GCF_040650095.1 Actinoplanes sp. NPDC048791
GCGGCCCCGGGCGGCGGTCGCGGGCCGGGTGACCAGCCCCCGCTCCTCGAGGCCCTGCAGCACCACGTTCATCGACTGGCGGGTGACGAAGGTCCCGCGGGCCAGTTCGGCGTTGGACAGGCCGGGCCGCTGACCGAGCAGTTCCAGGCAGGAGTACTGCGGGACGGTCAGCTGCAGCGGCCGCAGCACCGCGTCCATCGCGGTGCGCAGCGCCACCGCGGCCTCCTTGAGGACGTAGCCGACGGCGTTCTCCACCGGCCCGACTGTTTCCTGTTGCACCATGTCAGTATCCTGACATACGCTGCTGGATGTCAGGACTTTGACATAGCGAGATTCGAACGCCAGGAGTGAGCCATGCCGGTTACCGGACCCGACTTCGTCGCCCTGCAGGTGCGTGACCTGCCACGATCCGCCGCCTTCTACGAGCAGCACCTCGGCCTGCGCCGGATCCCGGCGAGCCCGCCCGGCGCGGTCGTCTTCGCCACCCAGCCCGTGCCCTTCGCGGTGCGCGAGCCGCTGCCCGGCGTTGATCTCGAGGCCGGCCGGCCCGGACTGGGGGTCGCCTTGTGGCTGCACAGCACCGACGCCCAGGCGTTGCACGACGCGCTCGACGCCGCCGGCGTGCCGATCGTGACGCCGGCCTTCGACGGGCCGTTCGGCCGCACCTTCACCTTCAGCGACCCCGACGGTTACGCCGTCACGATCCACGACAAGGCGTGACCACCTTCCGGATGCGGGCGCGCGGCCCGTTCTCGCTGCGCAGCGCGGCCCGCTTCGTCGCGGGGTTCTCGGCCGGGCAGGGCGGCGGCGACGAGGCGCGGCTCGACCTCGCCTTCCCCGCCGAGCACGGCTGGACCCCGGTCGGTGTCCGCGTCACCGGGGACGGCGCGGAGCCGGTCGCCGAGGTCGTGGTCAACCCGGGATCGGTGCCGGTCGAGCGGATCCGCGGCCAGGTCGAGCGCATCCTGTCGCTGGACGTGGACGGCACCGGCTTCCCGGCGGTGGGGGAGCGGGACCCGGTCGTCGGCGAGCTGCAGACGCGCTATCCGGGGCTGCGGCCGGTGCAGTTCCACAGCCCGTACGAGGCCGCGGTGTGGACGATCATCGGGCAGCGCATCCGCCGGAGCCAGGCCGCGGGCATCCGTACCCGGCTCGCGAACCAGCTGGGGGAACAGATCGACTTCGGCGACGCGCAGCTTCCGTCGTTCCCGGCGCCCGACCGGCTCGCCGGCCTGCGCGAGTTCCCCGGCCTCACCAGCCGCAAGATCGAGCAGTTGCAGTCCCTGGGCCGGGCCGCCGACGACGGACAGCTCGACGCCGCCACCCTGCGCGCCCTGCCGGCCGAGGAGGCCCTGACCCGGCTGCGGACCCTGCCCGGCATCGGGCCGTTCTCCGCCGAGCTGATCCTGCTGCGCGGCGCCGGCGACCCCGACGCGTTTCCCCGCAACGAGAAACGGCTGCACCAGGCCATGGCCGGCGCCTACCGGCTCGGCGACGACCCCGGCCTCGCGCGGCTCGAGGCCATCGCCGAGCGCTGGCGTCCGTACCGGACGTGGGTCGCGCTGTTGCTGCGCGCGTCGCTGGCCGAGGAGGGCCAGGCCGATCAGGTACGGCTCAGCCGATGATCACCGTCTGCAGCTCGGTGAACGCCTCCATCGGATGGGCGCCACCGACCCGCCCGAGGCCGCTGTCGGAGCCGGACCGCCCACCGAACGGCAGGTGGCTCTCCCAGTAGTTGGTCGACTCGTTGATGTTCACCCAGCCGGTACGCACCGCGTCGGCGAAGGCCAGCCCGGTGCTCAGGTCGGCGGTGTAGACGGCGGCCAGCAGCCCGTACCGGGAGGCGTTGGTCAGCTCGATCGCCTCCTCGAGGCCCGACACGGCGACGATCGGGGCGATCGGGCCGAAGGTCTCCTCGGTGGCCGCCGCGGCGTCGGCCGGCACGTCGGTGAGGACGGTGGCCGGCCAGTACAGGTCGGTGGCGAAGCCGGTGGCCCGGGCGCCGCCGGTCAGCGCCGAGGCCCCGCGGCGCAGGGCGTCGGCGACGTGCTCGTCCATCTTGGCCGCCACCCCGGCGTTGTTGAGCGGGCCCATCGTGGTGGCGTCGTCGAGCGGATCGCCCAGCCGGATGCGGTCGGTGACCGCGCGGGCCAGCCGTTCGGCGAAGTCGTCGCGCACCGCGTGGTGCACCAGCAGCCGCTCGCCGGCGGTGCAGCTCTGCCCGGCGCACAGGAAGCAGGCCTGTAGGGCGCCCTCGACGGCCCGGTCCAGGTCGGCGTC
>NZ_JBEZGQ010001215.1:0-2277 GCF_040650095.1 Actinoplanes sp. NPDC048791
GGGCGGAGGCGCGCAGCGCGCCGGGCATCGTCGCGCCGGGCGCGTACTCCGCCGCCTGGGCGCAGCAGCAGTCGTTGCCGCGGACCGCCGGCCGGTGGAACGAGATCACCGACCTGCCCTACAACTCCGACGACCCGCGCTACCGCGACATCGACAGCAACTCCTCCGGCGGCGCCGGCAAGGTGACCGGCCGGCTCACCGGCATGGCGGCGGACAACGCCGGATACGTGTACGCGGGCGCGGCCGACGGCGGTGTATGGCGTTCCCGTACCGGCGGCGGCCGCTGGCAGCCCATCTCGGAGCGGCTGCCGTCACCGTCCACCGGTGACTTGCGCCTGGACCGCACGGGCCGGCTCTGGTACGCGACCGGCGAGGCGAACACGAGCGCCACCTCGTTCGTCGGCACCGGCGTGTACGTGCTCCGCGACCCGCGCCACCGCACGTTCCGGCCCTCGGACCGGGTCGGCGGCACCGAACTGGAGAGCACGACCATTCGTAAGCTCCGGTTCTTCGGCAACACCGTGTGGGCGGCGACCAACCGTGGCGCCTACACGCACTCGCTCACGGATCTGTCCGGGCCCTGGCGCGCCGAGTTCGTGCCCAATCCTGCCTTCCTGCCGGGTGGTGCGCAGGCAACGGACCCGAACGCGCCGTACAAGAACATCATCAACGACTTCGCCGTGGACCCCCGCGATTCCCGCCGGGTGATCATCGCGGCCGGCTGGCGCAGCGGCGACGACTACAACGGCTTCTACACGCGCAGCGGCGGCACCTGGCAGCGCACCGTCCTGGCCGGCCTGCCGTCCGGTGCCGGCGACGTCGGCACGGTCACCTTCACGCCGTCCGCCGACGGGTCGCGCTACTACGCGATCGAGCAGTCGCCCACGCTGCTGGCGACCAACCCGGACAGCGCACTGCAGGGCTTCTACGTGTCGCTCTCGGGCTCACCGTTCGGTCCGTGGACCCTGGGCGCGGACTACCACGAGCTGGCCGAGTCCGGCTCCGCGCTCACCGAGCCGGGCTACATGCCCGGCGTCCAGTCCTGGTACAACCAGTTCCTGCAGGTCGACCCGGCCGATCCCGAGCACGTGTACGCGGGCCTGGAGGAGGTCTTCGAGTCGACCGACGGCGGCCTGAGCTGGAGCACCCCGGGGCCGTACTGGAACTTCGACTTCCCGTGCTGGAGCATCGACCCGGCCCAGCAGACCGGTGACTGCCACCAGACCACCCACCCCGACCAGCAGTCGGCCGCGATCGGGTCGTACCACGGCAAGCGTTTCGTGGTCGTCGGCAACGACGGCGGCGCCTACCGCCGTCCGGTGCGAGGTGCCGCGGACGCCTCCGGGCACGCCACCGACTGGGTCTCGCTCAACGACGGCACGATCGACGTGCTGCAGTACTACTCGGTCGGCGTCGGCCGCGACCGGCGCGGCGTCGCGGTCTCCGGCGGCCTGCAGGACAACGGCCAGTCCATCCTGCGCCCGGGCGACCGGGTGATGGGCTCCAACTTCGGCGGCGACGGCGGCGACACCATCGTCGACCCGGCGAACGGCTGCAACATCGCCGAGGAGTACGTCTACCTGGACGTGTGGGTGACCAACAACTGTGCGGTCAACAACGGCGCGTGGACCCGGGACCCGGCGTTGGCCACCAGCTACGAGGTCGCCCCGCCGGACGCCGAGACAGGTGCCGCCCGGTTCATCGCGCCGCTGACCATGGATCCGCGCGACAGCCGGACCTGGATCGCCGGCGGTCAGCACGTCTGGATCCAGACCAACGGCTTCGCGATCCGTTCCGGGGAGGAATGGCGCAACCTGTTCGACCTGGGCGAGGGCCACGTGGCCACCGCGGTCGCCACCTCCGGCGGCTACGTCTACGCCGGCTGGTGCGGGCCCTGCAACAACCAGGGCTTCACCCGCGGTATCGCGGTCGGGCGCACCGACGGGACGGGATGGCACCAGCTGACCCTGCCGGTCGACGGCACCGTGCCGAACCGGTACGTCTCGGGCTTCGACGTGGACCGGGCCGACCCCCGGCACGTCGTCGTGGCGATCAACGGCTTCTCCCGGAAGTGGACCGAGGGCCCCGGCGCCGGCGTCGGCCATGTCTTCGAGTCCCGCGACGCCGGGGAGCACTGGACCGACATCTCCGCCGATCTGCCGGACGTCCCGGCGAACACGGTGCGGATGGTCCGCGGCGGCGGTCTGGCCGTGGGCACCGACACCGGGATCTTCTACCGGGCCCGGCCGGCCGGCCGCTGGTCGGTGCTCGGCCGCA
>NZ_JBEZGQ010001216.1:0-2271 GCF_040650095.1 Actinoplanes sp. NPDC048791
CGGCGCTCGACGCGGCGCAGGGTCGCGGCCAGCGGGGGGCGTTTCGCCGTACCGCCGGGTTTCGCCTCCTCTGCCACCCGGCCAGCCTGTCACGACCGGGCTCGCGGGCGGTCGCCGGTGCCTGGCATGTCTTTCCATGGCCGTGACCTGCCTGCTGGCTGTACCGTTCCGCGCGGTTGCCGAGCTTTCTTCATCTGTAACCTTTGGGTTATTTGTCCGATATAGCGGTGCGCCTTCACCGTGATTTCGGTCGGTGACCTGGCAGGGTGTCGTCCTAGCACCGCACGACTGGTGGGTGCGAGGTCTTATGACGGGCGGCGCGGTGCCGATGAGACCCGGTGGTCCGGACGGCGGGCAGGAGAGGGGGCAGGGATGACGGAACGCGAGGACGGCCAGCTGTACGCCGAAGCGGAGCAGGTCGCCGCGGAGGAGCCGTTTCCCTCGGTCGCGTCTGCACAGGCCACCGAGGAGCCGGTCGACGACATCCCGCACCGGGTCGGCTGCCGCACCGAGCTGCGCGGCTGGGCCGGTGCCCACCTGCACGGCGCGGTCCGGCCCCGGCGCCGGGCAGTGAGCCGGGGGCGTCCGCCCGGCCGCTGGTGCTGAAGCGGCGTCCCGCTCACCCTCGTGGGTGACTGACTGCGGTGTGGCGGGCTGGTTCCGGCCCATCGCCCGGCCCGTCTCGGCACCGTGTGTGTCCGTGGACGACAAGAGACGACTCATCCTCGACCAGGCTCTCGCCCTCGTCGACGAACACGGCCTCGGTGCCATGTCCATGCGCGCCGTCGCCGAACGGGTCGGGCTCACCTCGATGGCCCTCTACCCGTACGTCGGTGGCAAGGACGCCCTGCTGGACGGGCTCGTCGACCTGCTGCACCTGGAGCTGGGCACCGAGTACGGCGAGGACCCCGGCGACATCGACTGGCGGCAGCGCCTGCGGGCCCTGGGCCGGGCGGTACGGGCGTTGTCCCGGGCGCACCCCGGCGCGTACCCGTTGCTGCTGAACCGCCGCTCGGCCGGCGCCTCCGCCTCCTGGCTGACCGCCGCCCTGCGCGGCTGCCTGCACGACGCCGGCGTGCCGGGGGAGCAGGTGCCGCGGCTGACCCGGATGATCTGCGCGTTCCTGCTCGGCTACACCGTCGGTGAGGTGACCGGCGGACTGCCCGCGGACGAGGCGGCCCGCCACGAGGACGCCGCGGGGGAGTTCGACGCCGACCTGGACGACCTGGTCCGGCTGGTGGAGGTCACCGTTAGCGGCACGTGAGGCCGTTCGGCATCGCCGCCCGGGTGCTGTGGCCTATAAAGAGGCTTATGTCCGACGGGTACGTTCTGGAGCGGTACATCCAGCTGCGCCGCGCCGCGTTCCTGATGTGCGGCGACTGGGCGCTCGCCGACGAGCTGGCCCGCACCACCCTGGCCCGGGTGCTCGCCGATCCCGACATCACCGAGCCGGACCTGTGGGCGTACGCCGATCTGATGGCCGCCTTCAAGAAGCCCCGCGGCCGGCGCGAGCACGTCTTCGTCGCCCCGGAACCAGCCCTGCTCACCGAACCCGTACCGGTCGATCGAGGCTCGGGCGGCGGTCAGCTGCAACTGGCCACCGCGCCCGCCGAGGTCGATGCCGTGCACACCGTGCTGGTGCTCGACGCGCTGCACGGCCTCAGCCCGCGCTGCCGGGCGGTGCTGGTGCTGCGGCACTTCTGCGGGCTGGCCATCGACGAGACCGCCGACGCCCTCGACCTGGACGACAGCAGGGTGCTCGCCTTCGAGGCGGAGGGCCTGGGCGCGTTCGCGGGCCTGCTGGCCGCCGCCCGGCCGGTGGACGTGCGATGAGTGCGCTGCTCACGGCGGTGCTGGAGAAGGCCTGCGAGAGCGAGCCGCCGCCCGGCGACGCGGTTCCGGACATCAACCGGCGGGCCGACCGGCTGCGCCGCCGCCGGGCCTGGCGCGTGGTGCTGGCCGGCCTGGTCGCGGTGGCCCTGGTCGTGCTGCTCGGCTTCGTCCTCACCAACGTCCTGCTGCCCGGGCACAAGGCCCGCTCGACCGCCGCGGTGCCCGTCCCGCAGCCCCGCCCGTCCGCCGTCCTCGACCCGGTGCTGAGCGTGCTGGCACCGCCGGTGGACGCGAAGGGTTACCGGATCGTGCCGCGCCCGCCCAGCGCGGGCACCGGCTGGCGGCAGTACGCGGTGCTGAACGCCGACGGCGAACCGCGGGGCCTGGTCGAGGTCGCCGTCTACGACGCGCCGGCCGGGCTCTGCCTGCCCGTGCAGG
>NZ_JBEZGQ010001217.1:0-2271 GCF_040650095.1 Actinoplanes sp. NPDC048791
CGAAGAGCGTGCCGGACCGGGCCGGCGGCGATCCGGCCGGGTCGTGGTCCGGCCGCGGCTCGGCCACGGCCATCGCCGTGACCACGTCGTCGGGGACCGGGCGGGCCGGCAGCGGCACGGCCGGCTGGCCGGTGGCGAGCAGCAGGTCGAGCAGCTCCCGGGCGGTCGGCCGGTCGGCCGGTTCCTTGGCCAGGGTCCGGGCGACGATCCCGCGCAGCGTCGGGGGCAGCCCGGTGAGGTCCGGCTGCTGGGTCAGGATGCGCATCGCGGTGGCCGGAGCCGAGTCGCCCTGGAAGGGCGTGCGGCCGGTGGCCGCGAAGGTGACCACCGCGCCCCAGGCGAAGATGTCGGCGGCCGGGCTGAGCCGCAGGCCGGGATGCTCGTCGAAGCGCTCCGGCGCCATGTAGGCGACGGTGCCGACCATCTGGTCGGTACGCGTGTGCTGGCTGGTCGCCTCCAGCGGTCGGGCGATGCCGAAGTCGATCACCTTGAGCCCGCCCAGCGCGAACAGCACGTTGCCCGGCTTGAGGTCGCGGTGGATGACCCCGGCACCGTGGATGGCGGTCAGCGCGGTGGCGATGCCGACCGCGGCGCTGTGCAGGGCGGCCGGGGAGAGCGGGCCGTTCTCGCGGACGACATCGGTCAGCGCCGGCCCGTCGACGTACTCGACCACCAGGTACGGCGGCTCGTGGTCGAGGTCGGCGCCGAGCACCTCGGCGGTGCAGAACGGCGGCACCTGCCGGGCCCGGTTGACCTCGCTGCGGAACCGGCCGAGGAACTCCTCGTCGCGGATGAACTCGGCGCGCACCACCTTGACGGCGACCAGCCGGCCCTGCGGCGAGCGCCCCAGGAAGACGGTGCCCATGCCGCCGGCGCCGAGGCGGCCGAGCAGCTCGTACTCGCCGAGGTGGGCCGGGTCGCCCGGGCGCAGGGGCTGACTCGACAAAGGTCCCTCTCCCCACGCCTCATGACACGCCGATGGGCACACTATCGCGCGCTCGCCGGGCTGACATCCCCGGCCGGGGGCATCGGGGCCGGGCGTGCAGGACTGCTGCCCCGGCGGCCGCCCGGAGGCCGGGAAGGGCGGGAACCTCAGGTCGGGTCGGGGCCGACCGATTGACGGGGAGTGCTGACGGGACGCGTCGACCGCTGGTGGTCGCTCTGGATGGGCGCGGGAACCCTCGTGTGCCTGGCTTATCCGCTGGTGCCCTCCGACGCCGCGCAGGGAGTGATCTCCTGGGTGGTCGGCCTCGCGGCGCTGCTGGTCACCATCGCCGGGATCCGGCGCAACCGGCCCGCCGCCGCCCGCTGCTGGTACGTCGTGCTGGCCAGCCTGGTGCTGTGGGTGCTGGGTGACATCGCGTTCTCGGTGAGCGGCCTGGTGCTGCCCGCGCTGCCGTTCCCGTCGTGGGCCGACGCCTTTTATCTCAGCGCGTACGTGCCGCTCATCGCCGGTCTCTACGGCCTGGCCCGCAGCCACCGCCAGCGCCCCCTGGCTGGCCTGGTCGACACGCTGATCATCGCGGCCGGCCTGGGCCTGGTCTACTGGATCTTCGTGATCGGGCCGATCCTGGCCGATCCGGCCACGCCGCTGCTCGCCCGGCTCGCCACGGTCGGCTACCCGACCGCCAGCGTGCTGATGATCGCCGTGGTGGCCCGGCTGGCGACCCGGGCCGCCCACCCGACGCCCAGCCACTGGCTGCTGATCATCGGCAGTGTGGCGACGCTGGCCTCCAACGCCATCTTCACGCTGCTCCCGGCGATGGTGCCGGGCACCGGTGACGTGATCTACGTCGGGTTCCTCATCGCCTACGTCTACTGGGCCGGCGCGGCTCTGCACCCGTCGGTGAGTGCGCCGCCGGTCCGCGAGCTGGGGGAACGTTTCGGCAAGGGCCGGCTCGCGGTGCTCACCTGCGCGACTCTGATCGTCCCGGCGGTGCTCTTCGTGCAGGGCAGCAGCGGGCACCGGCCGGTCAGCTGGCTGGCCATCGGGCTCGGCGCCGTGCTGCTGTTCCTGCTCGTGCTGCTGCGGATGTCGGGCTTCGTGGCCCAGGTGCAGAGCCAGGCCGCGCGGCTCGAGGTGCTGGCCATGCACGACGAGCTGACCGGGCTGGCCAACCGGCGACTGTTCGAGCAGCGGGTCCGCGAGGCCCTGGCGACCGGTTCCCCGCAGGTGGCGATGCTGGACCTGACCGGCTTCAAGGCGGTCAACGACCGCCTCGGCCACACCGTCGGCGACCGGCTGCTGGTCGCCGTGGCCGGCCGGCTGGT
>NZ_JBEZGQ010001218.1:0-2269 GCF_040650095.1 Actinoplanes sp. NPDC048791
TCGGCCTCCGTCCCGCTGGTCACGTCCGCGGTGGCGGCCTGAGCGGGCCCGGCCGGCGCGACGGCGACGCCGGCGAGCAGTGCGGCGGCGAGTCCGGCGCCGAGCAGGCGAGCGGTGAACGACATGCGGTGGGCCTCCTGAAGGGCGAGCGAGCCGCCGGCACAGCGCGTGATCGCCGTCGGGACAGCACGGTTCTCGGCACGCTGATTTCAGGGTTAATTACCGCATCTTGCCCGGGCGGTCACCAGTGGCCGACTACACGGAGTAGTTGCCGGAACGATGACGCAGCGTCGATCATCAGCTGGCCGCCGTCCCCTGTTCGGATGACCTCAGGGCGGTGGGAGGGTCAACGCACGGGAAGGTCGACCCGGCGGCCCATACCGAACTGCGGAGCGTCGGTGTCGGTCACCATGGCGAAGGCGCCGGCGGGCACGCCGTCCCGCTTCGCCACCCGGGAGGCCGCGGCCAGCAGCTTCTGCTCGCTCCCGCCGGCGATGAAGAAGATGTAGACGTCGCCGTACTCCTCGCCGTCGTCGTACTCCTCGATGCCGAGCTCGTCCTCGAGGTCGATCATGAAGTCACCGACGTCGTCGATCCATTCACCGTCAGCGGTCATCGGAATGTGGATCTCCACCAGTACAGCCATGCCGAAGATGATCCGGCACGGCTGTCCGGGCCCGGACAGGGGCCTACCGAGGTGACTCGGCGGCGGGCCGGATGCGGCCGCGGACCTCGCCGAGCCCGATGACGGCACCGTCCGGGCCGGGCGCGCTCGCGGTGATCACGACCTCGTCGCCGTCCTCGAGGAAGGTGCGGGTGGTGCCGTCCGGGAGCCGCAGCGGCTCCGCGCCTCCCCAGGAGAGCTCGATGAGTGAACCCCGCTGGTCCGGGCGTTCGCCGCTGATGGTGCCGGAGGCGTAGAGGTCGCCGGTACGCAGCGACGCCCCGTTGGCGGTCAGGTGGGCCAGCATCTGCGCGCCGGTCCAGTACATGCCGTCGGAACTCGGGCGGGAGACGACGTGGCCGTTGAGCCGGACCTCGAGCCGGACGTCCAGCCCCCACGGCGGCGTCCGCGAGTCGTCGAGGTACGGCAGCAGCGGCACGGTCCGCTCCGGCGGTGCCACCCGGGCGGAGCCGAGGGCAGCCAGCGGTACGACCCACGGTGAGATCGAGGTGGCGAAGGACTTGCCCAGGAACGGACCCAGCGGCACGTACTCCCAGGCCTGGATGTCGCGGGCCGACCAGTCGTTGACCAGGCAGATCCCGAAGACGTGGTCGGCGAAGGCAGTCTGCGGCACGGGCCGGCCCAGGGACGACGGGGTGCCGACGACGAAGCCCAGCTCGGCCTCGATGTCGAGGCGCCGGGACGGCCCGAAGGTGATCTCGCCGTCGGTGCCGCGGCGCTGGCCGCAGGGGCGGACGACGTCGGTGCCCGAGGCGATCACGGTGCCGGCGCGGCCGTGATAGCCGATCGGCAGGTGCTTCCAGTTGGGGGTGAGCGGGTCCTGGCCGGGCCGGAACATCCGGCCCAGGTTGGTCGCGTGCTGCTCGGAGGCGTAGAAGTCGACGTAGTCGGCCACCGTGAACGGCAGATGCATGACGGCGTCCCGCGCCGGCACGAGCTGGGGGCCGAAACGCTCAGCGAACGCGGAGTCGGCGACCCAGCCGGTCACCAGGGCACGCACCTGTGACCAGGCGTCAGGGCCGGCGGCCAGCAGGGTGTCCAGGGACGGGCCCGCCACGACGGGGGCCAGCTCCGGGGCGAACCGCTGCACAGCGGCGGCCAGGTCCAGGATCAGGTCGTCGATCGCCACGCCCACCCGGGCCCGGCTGTCCGAAGCGGTGCTGAACACCCCGTAGGGCAGGGTCGCGACGCCGAACGGGGTGGAGACGGTGCTCAACGCGGGTCCTCCGGGAGAAGTCCGTGGCGCACCAGGCCGTCGACCGGCTCGGTGATGCTGCACGTGCCGAAACTGATGAAGTGCTGCCGGATCTGCCCGGCCCGGGAGTCGTCGAGGCCGGCGATCGCGGTGGCCACGCGTACGCCGTCCTGGTCGGCCAGCGCGGCGGCGACGTCGGCTCCCTGCCGGGCCCGAGCGGTGGCGAGCAGCACGTTGAGGTAGCCGTGGTGTTCGAAGCCGGTGGCGGGATCGCGGTGCCGGACGGGGTCGTGCAGGCCCGCGGTGAGTTTGAAGGCGATGCCGCCGCGTACAGCCGCGTCCAGGACCGCGGCCAGCTGCCGTTCGTCGGGGAAGGCGGTCGCGACCGC
>NZ_JBEZGQ010001219.1:0-2267 GCF_040650095.1 Actinoplanes sp. NPDC048791
GCGCGCTCGGCCCGGGCGACCACGGTGGCGGCGTCCACCCCGGCGTCCGGGCGCAGGTGGGCGGTCAGGTGCAGGCCGGCCACCGAGGGCACCGGAACGAGCCGATGGCCCAGGTCGCCGTCCAGCGCGTTGAGCAGCAGGGCGCGGCGGGCGCCGTACACCTTGGTGGCCGTGCGCAGATGCCGGCCGAACAGGCCCTCCTCGATGAAGGCCGCCAGGGCCGCCTGGGTGCCGGTGTCGCCGTGCCAGTCGGTGACCTGCCGGGCCAGCCGCAGGGCCGGGAGCAGCGTGGCCGGCGCGACCAGGAATCCCAGCCGCAGCGCCGGCAGCATGGTCTTGGAGAAGGAACCCACGTAGAGGACGTGGCCGCCGCGGTCGAGGCTCTGCAACGGCTCCAGCGGCCTCCTCTCGAAGCGGAACTCGCTGTCGTAGTCGTCCTCGACGACGGCGCTGCCGTGCCCTTCCGCCCACGACAGCAGCTCCCGGCGCCGGGCGTGCGACATCGGCACGCCCAGCGGGAACTGGTGCGACGGTGTCGTGTAGACGATCCGCGCCCCCGGTGGCAGCGCGTCGACGACCAGCCCCTCCTCGTCGACGGGCACACCGACCACGGTGGCGCCGTGGGACCGGAACAACCGGCGGGCGGGCGGATAACCCGGCTCCTCCACCGCCACGACGTCACCGGGCTCCACCAGCACCCGGGCGATGAGGTCGAGCGCCTGCTGGACGCCGTTGGTGACCAGCACGTCGCCGGGCCCGGTGCGCACCGACCGGGAGATGCCCAGCCAGCGGGCCACCGCGGCGCGCAACGCGGGATGCCCGGCCGGGTCGGCGTAGCTGCCCGCGGCCAGGGTGCCGGTGCGCAGCTCCCGGTTGACCAGGCGACGCCACGACGGCAACGGGAACAGCGCCGGGTCCGGGGTGCCGACCCGCAGGTCGTACCGGGGCTCCGGGCGCCGCGGATCGGTCGTGGCGAGTTCCGGCCAGATCCCGCGGGGCTGGAGGCTGCCACCGGGCGCGGCGCCGGCGGGCCGGTCCAGGGCGGCAGTGCCGTCGACGAAGGTGCCCGAGCCGACCCGCGCCGTGACGAAACCCTCCGCCAGCAGCCGCTCGTACGCCGTCGAGACGGTGTTGCGGGACACCGCCGCGCTGCGGGCGAGCTCTCGGGTGGGCGGCAGCCGCTCGCCGGGGCGCAGCCGGCCGTCCAGGATGGCCTCCCGGAGCTGCCGGTAGACCTGGACGACAAGATCCCCCGAACCGGTCAGGTGCACCTGGAAGCTCATCGGCCCCGCGATTGGTCTGCTCAGAAGGCACCGGATTGGCCCTTGGGAGGTGCCACTCTACCGTCGTAGGCTCAACCGGCAACCAGATAAGGAGTCGACGTGACCAGGGTGGATTACTACTTCGACGCGGCCTGCCCGTTCGCCTGGATCACCTCCCGCTGGATCCTGGAGGTCCAGCGGCTGCGCGAGCTGGAGCTGCATTTCCGGCCGATGAGCCTGTACGTGCTCAACGAGCACCGCGAGCTCCCGGAGTGGTACCGCGAGCTGGTCGACCGGTCGCTCGGCCCGGCCCGGGTGGTGACCGCCGCCGCCCAGGAGCACGGCGAGCAGGTGCTGGGCGACCTCTACACGGCGCTGGGCACCCGCATCCATCAGCACCGCCAGCAGGACTTCGACGCGGTGGTCGTTCAGGCGCTGGCCGAGGCCGGGCTGCCGGCGACGCTGGCCGCGGCCGCCACCAGCACCGACTACGACGAGGCCCTGCGCAAGAGCCACCACGAGGGCATGGACCCGGTCGGCGAGGACGTCGGCACACCCACCATGCACATCGACGGGGTGGCGTTCTTCGGCCCGGTGCTGTCCAGCATCCCGCGCGGCGAACAGGCGGCCAGGATCTTCGACGGCGCCCTGGCGCTGGCCTCCTTCCCGGACTTCTTCGAGCTCAAGCGCACCCGGACCGGCGAGCTGTCGTTCGATTGACCCGCGTTCAGCTCAGCCGGTCGAGGATCTCCCGGCAAGTCCCCGGCGCGGCCTGGCCGAACGCCGTCCCGGCCCACAGGTGCAGCGCCCCGGCGTCACCGGCCCGAGCCGCGGCGGCCCGGATCGGCGCGGTCAGGTGGTGCACCGCCGGGTAGCCGATCGGCGCGTCCGCGGAGTACGCGTCCGTGAACCGGTTGCGCAGCCCGCGGGCCGGTTGCCCGGTGAACGCCCGGGTCACCACGGTCGAGGCGCCGTCGCTGCCCAGCGCCGCCCGATGCGCCTCGC
>NZ_JBEZGQ010001220.1:0-2260 GCF_040650095.1 Actinoplanes sp. NPDC048791
GATGTCCCGCGGGAAGCCCGGCTGCTGACCGGTACGCGGCTCAGGGTCGCGCCCCGGCAACGGCCGCAACGGGTGTACGGGCGTGCCGTCCGGGTACGCGCTGACCGACCCGTCGACCAGCCGGTCGAAGCTGCGCCACAGCCCCCACATCCCGTGGTGGAAGTGCGGGTACAGGTGGCAGTGCCAGATGACGTCGCCGGGCGCCCGCTGGCGGCTGCCGGAGCCGTACAGGGGGTCGATGGTGACGGCGGTCTGCGGGCCGATCGTGATCGAGTCGATCAGCTGTGAGCCACGCGGCTCCCCCGGGCGGAACACCGACGGCTGCGCGGTGTCCTGCGGGACGGCCCGCCACTGGTGCACGTGGAGATGGAAGACGTGGGTCTCCTTGACGCCGGCGTGCACCAGCCGGACCCGGGCCGGATCGCCCTTGTAGGCCCGGAAGATCGGGGTGACCGGGTCACCGAACAGCCAGGAGCTGTGGTGCTGCTCCTCGCCGGCGACGCGTTCGAGGAAGTGGCCCTCATGGTCGCGGCCGATGTGGAAGATCTCGCTGAGCTCGTCGTCGACCTCGATCGCGACGGCGGCGAAGTCGATCTCGCCGGGCGGCGGCAGGGGCCGACCGGCGGTCGCCTCCGCGTGGCGGCGCATCCGGTGCGGCAGGCGCTGCGGCATCGGCTCGGCCCGGTAGGACAGCGGCATGACGGTGTGCTCGCCGATCAGCATCTGGCCGCTGTGCACCTCGGGCTCGTCGTGCATGAAGACGGTGAACTCGCGGTGGCTGTGCGGGACCCCGTTGAGGTGGAAGTCGACGAAGTCGGCCGCCGGCTGGTCGCCGGGCACGATCACGTCCGCGTACGGGCCGTCGGCGAACGCCGTGCCGGTGAGCAGCTCCCCGGTCTCGGGGTCGTGCCAGGTGGCGCCGGCCGGCTCGACGACGAACGCGCCGAACAGCCCGTGCGCGTTGGTGCCCCGTTCGGTCCCGCGGACGTCGCCGAGGTCGTTGACCACCCAGACACCCTCGCGGGCGGCGTGCCAGTGGTACGTGCGGTGCTGTCCCGGCCGTACCGTGGTGGGCTCGTTGCGGCCCACGGCCGCGCCGTCGTCGGTGCGCACCGAGCCGGCACCGTCGCCCTGCAGGTGCAGGCCGACCCGGCGATTGCGGATCTGGTTCTCGAAGTGCACGTCGACGCGGGCGCCGAGGGCGGCCCGCAGCACCAGCGGGCGCACCACCGGCACCGGGCGCAACGGGTTGAACCGGTCGTGGGCCGGCGTGAGCTCGCCCAGGCCGCGGACGTCGGTGCGGTGGTCGTTCAACAGCAGCCGGCGCACCCGGTCGAGGCCGAGGCCGCTCTGCCGGGCGAGGTGCCGCAGCGCGACGTGGTCGTCCGCCTCCAGCTTGGCCAGCCGTTCGTCGAACGCGTTCCGGGCCGCCACCAGCCCGGCGGCGAAGCTAGCCGCCCACTGGGCCCGGGTCGCGAGGTCGACGGCGAGTGCCGTGACGGCGCCGCCGGTGACCAGCGTGAGCGCCTGGACCAGCTCGTCGACGGTCGCCCGCAGGTTCTGCGTGATCGTGTGCCGGCGCGGGTCCAGCCCACTGTCGTCGCGCTCACCGAGCAGGTCGGCGGGGTCGGTCCCGTACGTCAGCAGCGGATCGCCCGGGCTCAGCCGCTCGCGCATGCGCTCGTAGCGGTCCAGCCCGTCCACGATGAGCTGCAGATGCTGGATGCGTTCGTGGGTACGCGGCAGGAACCGGTCGTCATCGTCCCACCGGGCCCGGGCCCAGTCGAGGAGCGGCACGTACCCCCGCAGCGTGTAGAGCAGTCCGTCGGGATCGTGGTCGCCGTCATTGGTGTAGACGATCGGGAACTGCACAGCGACGACGTCGTAGGTCAGGTCAGGCATCGGGATCTCCGGAAGGGTCAGGCGGTGAAGATCGTGTCCACGCCGAGCAGCAGGGCGCAGCCGACGATGAGGGCCGTGGCACCGGCCGGGCGGACCAGCACGGCACCGTGGCGGGTCAGGCGCTCGGCCGCCATCAGCGCGGTGAGCAGCGCCATCGCGATCAGCGAGCCGGCCCCGGCGACCAGGCCGACGGCCATCAGGGCCCAGCAGCAGCCCACACAGGACACCGCGTAGCGCACCGCGATGTCGGCGGCCTCGGCCCAGGCCGGGTGGACGCCGCGCCAGCGCAGCATGGCGACCCCGCGGGGGCTCCGGCAGGCGGTCAGGCACCGGTCCTTGATGGCGCTGAACTGGTACG
>NZ_JBEZGQ010001221.1:0-2259 GCF_040650095.1 Actinoplanes sp. NPDC048791
GCGCCCGTCCGGGCCGGCACGGCGGGCGCCATCGTCATGACTGAGTCTCCTTGGGGATGCCCTCGTGGCCCTCGCCGTCGCGGCCGTCGGCCGCTTCCGGTGGGCGTGGCTCGGTGCAGTCGGTCATCCCTTGACCCCCTGCTTGGTCAGCTCCGCGTCGAAGGTCTGGGCGAGCTTGTCGAGCTCGGCCTTGGTGTCGGAGCCGCAGTCGGCGACGATCGTGTTGATCGTCTCGGCGGCGGCCTGCCGGAACGGCGTCCAGTCCGGCACCGCCGGCACGTAGCGGCCGGACGTCTTGAAGACCTGCTCGAAGGTGGCCCAGCGGGTGTCCTTGCGGACCGAGGCGAGCTGCACCCCGGTGTTGACCGGCAGCCGGACGATGCCGCCGTCGGAATCACCGGCCATGCCGATGGTCTGCCCCTGCACCGACACGGCGAACTCGGCGAACTTCTGCTGCCCGGTCTCGTTGGCCGAGCCGGCCATCAGGTAGACGTTCTCCCCCTCGGCCAGCGACTGGGCCTTGCCACCGGGACCGGCCGGGAGCGCGACGATCTCGTACTTGTCCTTGCCGAGGTTCTTGTCGAAGCGGGCCATGTTGTACGGCCCGGTGAAGTAGATGCCGCCCTTGCCGGTCTCGAACAGCGGGTGCGCCTGGGTGGTCTCCAGCGTGACCGCGCCCGGCACGACGTCCTTGTCGGTGCAGAACTGCTTCTTGAAGCCGTCGACCACGGCGACCGACTGCGGGGTGTTGATCGCCGTCGTGAACTTGCCGGTGTCACCGCTGAGGAAGTCGCCGCCGCCGGACCACAGGAAGCTGGTCAGGTACCAGGCGGTGTAGCCGCGCTTGGTGGAGCCGGGCACCACGTAGCCGTACGTGTCGGCCTTGCCGTTGCCGTCGGGGTCCTCGGTGGTGAACGCCTTGGCCAGCGCGTCGAGCTCGGCCCAGGACTTCGGTTGCGCGGCGCCGACCTTCTCGCGCCAGTCCTTGCGGATGAACAGCGCGAAGGACTGGGCTGAGAACGGCACCCCGTACGTCTTGCCGTCGGCGCCGGTGGCGGCGTCCCACGATGTCGGGCTGAGGTCGGCGCCGCCGGCCAGGGCGGCCTTGTCGACCGCGCGGACCAGGCCCTGCTTGACCAGCGTGCCGAGCTGGGCGGTGTCGTTGATGACGATGTCGGGCAGGTCCTTCTGGGCGGCGGCCTGCTGCAGCTTGGTCTCGAAGTCCTCGAACAGCGCGGTGACGGTGGCCGGGGTGCCGGTGGCGGCGGTGAACCCGGCGGCGATCGCCTTCGCGGTCTTCTCGGAGTTGGAGCCGGGGGGTTTGCGGATCCAGATGTCCAGCGCGGCGTTGGCGTCCTGTTCGGGGGCGCCGTCGTCGCCGCAGGCGGTGAGTCCGGTCGCGACTAGCATCGTGGCCATGACCGTCGCCAGCAGTCTCCTGGTAGACATGGGGATGCCTCCTGTCTACATATGTGGAAGCGTTTCGAGCTTGTGGAAGGCAAGTACGCACAAGCTAGCTTTCGGTACTATGGCCGTCAACAGTCCGGAAACAATCGACCGCGATGGTGGCTGACATGGCTCTAGCTCGATCCCGCCCGGTCGCCCACTCATCCACCGGGGCCAATGACTCGTCGCCGGTGAAGTCCGCGGAGCGCACCGTCAAGATCCTGGAGACGCTCGCCGCCTCCCCGACGAAGCTGACGCTCTCGGAGCTCCAGGAGCGGATGGGCTACCCCCGTTCCAGCCTGCACGCGCTGGTGCGCACACTGCGCGAGCTGAAGTGGGTGGAGGCGGACGAGAGCGGCTCCGCCTTCGGCGTCGGCCCGCACGCCCTGCTCTCCGGCACGGCCTATCTGGACCGCGACCCGGCGCTGCGGTACGCGTACGAGACGCTGGAGGATCTGCGCACCGAGGTCGGCCACACCATCCACTACGCCCGGCGCGACGACACCCACGTGCTCTACCTGGCCAGTCGCGAGTCGCGCGAGGCCGAGCGGGTCATCTCCCGGGTCGGGCGCCGGCTGCCGGCCCACGTCACCGGACTGGGCCAGGCGCTGCTCGCCGACCTGACCGAGGCCGAAGTGGACGCCCTGCTGCCGGACACGCTGGAGGCGTTCACCCCGCACACGATCACCGGGCGGGCCGCACTGCACGCCGAGCTGGACGCGGTCCGCCGGCGCGGCTGGGCGTTCGAGGTCGGGCAGGGCACGCCCGGGGTGGCGTGCGTCGCCGTCGCGGACGGCTACCGCATCCCGGCCA
>NZ_JBEZGQ010001222.1:0-2254 GCF_040650095.1 Actinoplanes sp. NPDC048791
GCTTGTGCACGGCTCGACCACGGGACCGCCGCCGTCCGCCCGGCCGGCCGGCCGGATCTCCCTCAGCGGGCCGCCGGCGGAGGTTGTGGCCGGGTTGCCGTGGGACGGTCAGGTCGAGCCGGTGGTGCTCAGCGGTGGGCTGGGTTCGGCCAGTGCGCTGAAGATGTGCACGGCCGGCGTCTACAAGGGACTGACCGCCCTGGTCACGCAGGCGATGCGGACGGCTGGGCAGCACGGGGTGCTGGAGCAGGTGCTGGCGGACCTGGCCCGCAACGGACTGGACGACCCGGCGGGGGTGGTGAGCGCGGCCACGAAGGCGCACCGGTTCGTCGACGAGATGCGGGAGATCGCGGTCACGCAGCAGGCGGCGGGACTGACGCCGGCGCTGTTCGAGGCCTTGGCGGTGGTGTACGCGGACATCGCCGGGACTGAGCTGGCAGCCGGGGCGCCGGAGTCGGCGGATCGTCAGCTCCCGCCGGACGAGATCGTGCGGAGGCTGTCAAGCTGAGCGGTAGCGGCGCAGAGTGACCGGGCTGCCGTCGGGCGCGGTCCAGTCCGCCACCGCGCTGCCCGTGAGGATCCACCCGGAGCGCTCGTAGTAGGCCGCCGCCGCGGCGTTGGCCACTTCCAGCACCAGCGGTCCGCCGTGAGCTGCGCGCGCGTGGGCGATCAACTCCCGGGCGAGGCCGGCGCCGCGCCGCTGAGGGCTGACGAAAAGCCTGCTCAGCTCCCCCTCGCTGGTCACGATCGCATGCCCGGTGACGGTCTCCCCTTCGACCGCGACCCAGGCTCCGCGCAGGCCCGGCGGCATCAGCCAGGCTCGGGGATCGGCGGGCCAGTTCAGCGGATAACCGTCTTCCTCGTGCACCACCCGCAGCGTGGCCACGCAGGCGGGCAGGTCCGCGGCAGCTCTGGATCGGATCATCGCCCCAGCCTAATGGTAAAGAGCTGTTGCGCAACGACTCTTAACAATGGCAGGGTGGGGTCATGGCTCAGATCAAGGACGCCGCCGTCCTCAAGGCGGTCGCGCATCCGGTACGACGCCGGCTCCTGGACGTGCTGCGCGTGGACGGGCCGTCCATGCCCAGCGTGCTGGCCCGCACCATCGGCCAGGCCGTGGCCAACGTGAGCCACCACCTGCGGGTGCTCGCCGAGGCCGGTCTCATCGAGGAGGCACCGGAGCTCGCGCGCAACCGCAAGGAGCACTGGTGGCGCATGCCGGACCGGAGCATCAGCTGGAGCACGGCCGACTTCGCCGCCGACGCCGCGGACATCGCGGCGGCCGACGCGGCCATGGCGATCGGGCTGCAACGGCAGGTGGAGCTCATCTCGACCTGGCTGGGCAGCCCGGCCTCCCGCGAGCAGCCGTGGAGCGACGCGGCGTTCTCCACCGACGGTTTCCTGCGGTTGAGCCCGGCTGAGCTGGCCGAGATGGGCGCGGAGATCCAGGCGGTCATGGACCGCTACGCGGGACGCCCGGAGGCACCGGACCGGGAGCCGGTCTTCATGATCGGCCGGGGCTTCCCGGCCCGCCCGTGACCGCGCGGTCCCCGGCCGGCCCGGCGACGACCGGCCCGGACGAGGCCGCCGCAGTCGGGGCCGGCCCGGACCAGGACAAACGCCGGGGCGTCCTGCGCGACGCCGATTTCCGCAAGCTGTGGGCGGGCATGACCGTCAGCCGCCTGGGCAGCTCGGTCGCCTCCGTCACCACTCCCCTGATCGCCGTGCAGGTCCTGGACGCGAGCGCCTTCACCGTCAGCCTGCTCACCGCCGCCGCCTGGCTGCCCTGGCTGCTCATCGGCCTGCCCGCCGGCGCCTGGATCGACCGGGTCGCCCGCAAGCCGGTGATGCTGGTCAGCGACCTGGTCTCCGCCGTGCTCGTGATCAGCGTGCCGGTCGCCGCCTGGGCCGGCGCTCTCACCATGGCCCACCTGCTCGCCGTCACCCTGCTGCTCGGCGCCGCCACGGTCTTCTTCAGCGTCGCCTGGGCGGCGTATCTGCCGGCGATGTTCGACAAGGACGACCTGGTCGGGGCCAACTCCGCATTGCAGAGCACCGAGTCCGCCGCCCAGGTGGCCGGCCCGGCGGCCGGCGGACTGCTCGTCGCCGCGGTCAGCGCGGTCGCCGGACTGATCGTCGACGCGTTCAGCTTCCTGATCTCGGCCTTCGCGCTGTGGCGCATCCGGCGCGCGGAGCGGCGGCCGGCGCCGACCGCGCGGGTGAGCATCCGCGCCGACATCGTCGTCGGGGCCCG
>NZ_JBEZGQ010001223.1:0-2252 GCF_040650095.1 Actinoplanes sp. NPDC048791
CGATCGCCCCGCCGTTGCGGCAGCTCACCGGGTGGGTGGGCCGCCGGGTGGCGCGGGCCCAGGCGGCCGCGGTCACCGGGGCCGGCGGTGTCGTGGTCGACCTCGCCGAGGAGACGGGCGCGGTGTTCCGGGCCGACGCGGGCACGCTCTGCTACGACGGCTTCCACCCCTCGGCGGACGGTTACCGGGTGTGGGCGCACGCGCTCTACCCGGCGGTGCTCGACGCGGCGCAGGCCGCCGGACGCCGCTCGATTCAGGAATAACCGACAATCTGGTGTGACGAAGTGATGCTTCCGCGTCAAGTTACCGGCGCGTTAACGTTGGCTGCATGCCGGAAGCTGTCATTGTCGCCACCGCCCGCTCCCCCATCGGCCGCGCCGTCAAGGGCTCGCTGAAGGACCTGCGCCCCGACGACCTCGCCGCGACCATCATCGACGCCGCGCTGAGCAAGGTGCCCCAGCTCGACCGCACCCTCATCGAGGACCTCTACCTGGGCTGCGGCCTGCCCGGTGGCGAGCAGGGCTTCAACATGGCCCGCGTGGTCGCCACCCTGCTGGGCCTGGACGGCCTGCCGGGCGCCACCGTGACCCGCTACTGCTCCTCCTCGCTGCAGACCACCCGGATGGCCTTCCACGCCATCAAGGCCGGCGAGGGTGACATCTTCCTGTCGGCCGGCGTCGAGACGGTGTCCCGCTTCGGCCGGGGCAACTCCGACGGCCTGCCCCCGGAGGCCCAGGCGCTGGTCGGCGGCGGCTGGGAGAACCCGAAGTTCGCCGAGGCCCGGGTCCGCACAACCGAGGCGGCGAAGAACGGCGGCGTGTGGCACGACCCGCGCAAGGACGGCAACCTGCCCGACATCTACCTGGGCATGGGCTACACCGCGGAAAACCTGGCCCAGGCGTACGACGTCAGCCGCCAGGACATGGACGAGTTCGGGGTCCGCAGCCAGAACCTGGCTGAGAAGGCGATCGCGAACGGCTTCTGGCAGCGGGAGATCACCCCGGTCACGACCCCCGACGGCAAGGTGGTCTCGGCCGACGACGGTCCCCGCCCCGGCGTCACCATGGAGGCCGTCTCCGGCCTCAAGCCGGTGTTCCGCCCCGACGGCCGGATCACCGCCGGCAACTGCTGCCCGCTCAACGACGGCGCGGCCGCCGTGGTGGTCATGAGCGACACGAAGGCCCGCGAGCTGGGCATCACCCCGCTGGCCCGGATCGTGTCGACCGGCGTCACCGCCCTGTCGCCGGAGATCATGGGCCTGGGCCCGGTCGAGGCGTCCCGGCAGGCGCTCAAGCGGGCCGGGATGACCATCGACGACGTCGACCTGGTGGAGATCAACGAGGCCTTCGCGGCGCAGGTCATCCCGTCGTACCGCGAGCTCGGCATCCCGCTGGAGAAGCTGAACGTCAACGGCGGGGCGATCGCGGTGGGCCACCCGTTCGGCATGACGGGCGCCCGGATCACCGGCACCCTGCTGAACTCTCTGGACTGGCACGACAAGAGCATCGGCCTGGAGACGATGTGCGTCGGCGGCGGCCAGGGCATGGCGATGGTGCTCGAACGCCTCAGCTGAGGTCGTTCCCTGATTTTCCGCCGGGTCCGGCTGCCGTAGGGGGCGGTCGGGCTCGGCGGTTCAGTTCCCGGAGATTGAGGCCAACCAAGATCAAGGTCAGGTCGTGCCTGATTGCACGGCACTGACCGTCGCTCCCGCCGAGACCGGTCGCTTCGCTCCCTGCCATGTGCGGGACCACTCGCCCTCGCCCGCGCAGCGGGCACCCCCGGCTACGCCCTCACCTCACGCGCCCGCGCGATGCGCCGGCCTCGCAGCTCGCCTGGCCTCGAGCGGGGAGATCTTGGTAAAGGGTGGCCGCCATAGCGGCCAAATTCTCCCTAGATCTCCGGATTGCTCCGCTTGCGAGATGCGGAGCTGCCGCACCCACGGCCACCGCCTTCGCGACCTGGGACAGCTTCGCCTCCGGAATCTGCGATTGGCAAAGGGCACTCACGCCGAGACCGGTCGCGGTCCGTGCACGGGTGAACCCTTTCAGAGGGCGTCGCGTGCGGCCGTCACGGCTGCGGTCGCGCGGCTGAGGACGTCCTCCGGTGGTTTCGTGGCGAGCAGGTCGTCGGCCATCACGCGGAGCTGGTCAGGTAGGACCGTGTCGGCCAGGCGGGGAACCGGGCGGTGCCGGCGCTGCTCGGCGTCGGCGGCCTGATCGGCCAGGCGCTGGACGAGCGTGCGGACGGCCTCG
>NZ_JBEZGQ010001224.1:0-2250 GCF_040650095.1 Actinoplanes sp. NPDC048791
GGCTGCACGAGCAGCGTGATCAGCCGCCGCCGGGTGGTGTCCCAGTCGCGGCCGTGCTGGCGCTGTTCGTCGAGGTAGCCCTCGGCCGCCGCCCCGGCCAGTGCGTCGATGAAGCCGAACAACGCCGAGGCCAGGACGTACAGCACGGCCGGTGGGAGCTCCCGCTCGACCAGGTACGCCCAGATGGCGCGCCCGCCCAGGGTGAGGATCGAGCGCAGCGCGTCGATGTCGTGGCCCTCGCGGAACTCGGTGCGGCCCAGCCCGACGAATACCGCCCGGGGACCCGCGAGCTCCCGGGCCGGCTCGGCCACCGCCCCCACGAACGCGTCCACCGCCGTCTCGACGCCCAGCGTGAGGCCGCGCCCCTGGCCACCGGTGAGCGACCGGCCCTGAGCGCTCATCGCCGTACGCATCGTGCGCAGCACCCGCTCGCGTAACCCGGCGCGCTCAGCCTGCAACCGCTCGCCGACGCCGGCCGGCAGCTCCGCGACGCGCGGCTCGATGTCGAGGAAGGCATCCGGCACGGTTTGTCACCCCGGTGATAAAGCGCGGGCGGAAATCCGCCTCGGTGGACCACCATCTTGGCACGACGATGCCTAGCGTGAGGGCATGGACGCAGATGTGATCGTGGTCGGGGCGGGACTGGCCGGGCTGGCGGCGACCGCCGAGCTCGCCGACGCGGGCCGCCGGGTGCTGCTGCTCGACCAGGAACCCGAGCAGAGCCTGGGCGGGCAGGCGTTCTGGTCGTTCGGGGGCCTCTTCCTGGTCGACTCGCCGGAGCAGCGACGCATGGGCGTGCGCGACTCGGTCGAGCTGGCCTGGCAGGACTGGCTGGGCAGCGCCGCGTTCGACCGCGAGGAGGACCACTGGCCGCGGCAGTGGGCCCGGGCGTACGTGGACTTCGCCGCCGGTGAGAAGCGGGCCTGGCTGCGGGCCATGGGTCACCGGCTGTTCCCGGTGGTCGGCTGGGCCGAGCGCGGTGGCGCCGGCGCCGAGGGGCACGGCAACTCGGTGCCGCGCTTCCACATCACCTGGGGGACCGGGCCCGGCCTGGTCGAGCCGTTCGAGCGCCGGGTGCGCGCGGCGGCCGAGCGGGGCCTGGTCCGCTTCGGCTTCCGGCACCGGGTGGACGGCCTGGTCAAGACCGGCGGGGTGGTCACCGGGGTGCGGGGACGCACGCTGGCGGCCAGCGGGGTCCGGCGCGGCGAGTCCAGCTCGCGGGAGGAGACCGGCGATTTCGCGTACGAGGCGCAGGCGGTGATCGTCACGTCGGGCGGCATCGGCGGCGACCACGACCTGGTCCGCAAGGCCTGGCCGGCCCGGCTCGGGGCCCCGCCCAAGCGGATGATCGCCGGCGTCCCGGCGCACGTGGACGGCCGGATGCTCGGCATCACCGAGCAGGCCGGCGGGCGCATCGTCAACCCGGACCGGATGTGGCACTACGTCGAGGGCCTGCGCAACTGGGACCCGATCTGGCCGCAGCACGGCATCCGCATCCTGCCCGGCCCGTCGTCGCTGTGGCTGGACGCGACCGGCCGCCGCCTCCCGGCGCCGCTGTTCCCCGGCTTCGACACGCTCGGCACGCTCAAGCACCTGATGGGCACCGGCTACGACTACAGCTGGTTCGTGCTGACCCAGAAGATCATCGAGAAGGAGTTCGCGCTGTCGGGCTCGGAGCAGAACCCCGACCTGACCGACAAGAGCATCCGGCAGGTGCTGGGCCGGGTCCGGCCGGGCGCGACCCCGCCGGTGGAGGCGTTCAAAGAGCACGGCGCCGACTTCGTCGTGGCGCCGACCCTGGACGAGCTGGTCACCGGCATGAACAAGCTGGCCGCGGAGAGCGACGGCCCGGCTCTGGACCTTGATGCGGTACGCCGCACGATCGAGTCCCGCGACCGCGAGCTGACCAACCCGTTCAGCAAGGACGCGCAGATCACCGCCATCCACGGGGCCCGGCGCTACCGGGGCGACCGGCTGATCCGGGTGGCGACGCCGCACCGGTTGCTGGACCCGGCGGCGGGCCCGCTGATCGCGGTCCGGCTCAACATCCTGACCCGCAAGACCCTGGGTGGCCTGCACACCGACCTGTCGGGGCGGGTCCTGCAGGCGGACGGCTCACCCCTGCCGGGCGTGTACGCGGCGGGTGAGGTCGCGGGCTTCGGCGGCGGGGGCATGCACGGCTACAACTCCCTGGAAGGCACCTTCCTCGGCGGCTGCCTCTTCTTCACGCCGTGCACAACCCCTCGAACG
>NZ_JBEZGQ010001225.1:0-2247 GCF_040650095.1 Actinoplanes sp. NPDC048791
GCGCCGCGGCCGAGTAGCTCGTCCGCTTGCCCAGCTCCCGGTACGAGGGCAGGCCGGCCCGCCGCCGCAGGCGCCGCAGGTCACCGGCGAACCGCAGCAGGGGCGTCTCCTCGGACTCCAGCGGGCGTTCCTGTCGGGGCACCGGCCCTCCATTCGTCGCGGTCATTGTCCTCGCCGATGTCCAGCGTTGGTTGTTCAGCGGCCGGCGCCGAACACGAACAACGCCGCGCTCCCTACGGTCGGGATCGTTCCGCCGGCGCACCCGCCCGTGAAGCATTGAGGAGTTCGTGCATGCGAAACACCCGCATCCTGGTGGCGGCATCGGCCGTCGTCCTGGCCTTCTCCCTGGCCGCCTGTGGTTCCAGCGAGAAGTCGGCAGACAAGAAGACGGCGGCCGGCACCGGCAGCGCCGGCGCGCTGATCGGCGTCACCATGCCCACCCGCTCCTCGGAGCGCTGGAACGGCGACGGCGAGAACGTCAAGAAGGAGCTCGAGGCCCTCGGCTACAAGGTCGACCTGCAGTACGCCGAGGACGACATCCCCACCCAGATCAACCAGCTGGACAATCAGATCACCAAGGGCGCCAAGCTGCTGATCATCGCGCCCATCGACGGCACCGCGATCACCACCCAGCTGCAGAGCGCGGCGGACAACAAGATCCCGGTGATCGCGTACGACCGGCTGATCCGTAACTCGCCCAACGTGGACTACTACGCCACCTTCGACAACTTCCGGGTCGGCGTGCAGCAGGCGACGTCGCTGCTGACCGGCCTCAAGCTGCTCAACGCCGACGGGTCCAAGGGCTCCGCGAAGGGCCCGTTCAACGTCGAGTTGTTCGCCGGCTCGGCGGACGACAACAACGCGACGTTCTTCTACAACGGCGCGATGTCGGTGCTGAAGAAGTACCTGGACGACGGCACGCTGAAGGTGCCGAGCAAGCAGACCGACTTCAAGAAGATCGCGATCCTGCGGTGGAAGCCGGCAGTCGCCCAGGACCGGATGGAGAACCTGCTGACCTCGACGTACCGTTCCGGCCTGCGGGTGGACGGTGTGCTGTCGCCGTACGACGGCCTGTCGATCGGCATCGTCTCCGCGCTGAAGAGCAACGGCTACGGCACGGCCGGTCAGCCGTACCCGGTCGTGACCGGCCAGGACGCCGAAGCGGCCTCGGTCAAGTCGATCATCGCGGGCGAGCAGTACTCGACGATCTTCAAGGACTACCGGGTGCTGGCCCGGACCAGCGCGCAGATGGCCGATGCCGTGCTCAAGGGCCAGAAACCGGCCACGAACAACAACAAGGACTACGAGAACGGCGTGAAGGTCGTGCCGTCGACGCTGCTCGACACGGAGATCGTGAACAAGACCAACTACGAGAAGGTCCTCATCGACAGCGGCTTCTACACGAAGGCCAAGCTGCAGTGAGGATCGCGGCCCTCGCGGCTCTGACTCTGGTCCCGATGACCGTCGGCGCCGGGGTACCGAGCGCGATCCCGGCGGCGGCCCACGCCGCGGCGCCGTCGCCCTCGGCGCCCGGAACGGGCTGGCGGATCAGCGGCGACACGGTCATCTGGCGGTCGCCGGAGGCGATCCCGGTCGGTGACGCGGCGGTCGAGTTCTGGGCGGGGGAGCGGCGGCTCGGGGTGGCCCGCCGGCTCGACCCGCACACCTTCGCCCTGCCATGGTCCGGCGCCGCTGTCCCGACCGGATTGACGGTCCGGGCCGGCGGGCGCCGGCTGGACCGCGCTCCGGCCTCGACCCGGCGCTCCGGTCCCGTACCCGGGACGGCCACACCCGGACCGGCGTTGCCCGCGAATCCGGTTGATCCCGGAATTGCCGGTCCCTACCGCGTCCGGTCCGGCGAGTACACGCTGCCGCCGCTGACGTTGCCCGGCTATCCGGCCGCGATCGAGATGCAGGCACTGGTGACAGCGCCCGTGGGTGCGCCGGGTGCGCGCCCGCTGGCGGTGTTCCTGCACGGCAAGCACGCGACCTGCTACGGCGGGCCGGACAGTGCCGCGTACCGCTGGCCGTGCCCCGCGGGCAGCCGGCCCCTGCCCAGCTACCGCGGCTACCGCCAGGCCCAGGACCTGCTCGCCTCGCAGGGCTACGTCACCGTCTCGATCTCGGCCAACGGCATCAACGCGCAGGACGAGACCGACGGCGACGGCGGGGCGCAGGCCCGGTCCTCGCTGGTCCGGGCGCACCTCGCGCAGTGGGCGGACTGGGCCGGGCCCCGGCGACCGGGCG
>NZ_JBEZGQ010001226.1:0-2245 GCF_040650095.1 Actinoplanes sp. NPDC048791
GCCCAGTTGTGCTCGGCGCGCTTGGCGAAGCCGATGCCGGGATCGAGGATCAGCCGCCCGGGGTCGACGCCCGCGGCGACCGCCGCGTCCACCCGTTCCAGCAGCTCGGCGCGGACCTCGGCGACGACGTCGTCGTAGTGCGCGAGGTCGAGCATCCGGCGGGAGTGCCCGCGCCAGTGCATGAGGATCCACGGGCAGCCGGCGTCCGCCACCACGGCGGCCATGCCGGGATCGGCCAGGCCGCCCGAGACGTCGTTGACCAGCACGGCTCCGGCGGCCAGGGCCGCGGCGGCCACCTCGGCCCGGGTGGTGTCGATGCTCAGCGGTACGCCGGCGCCGGCCAGCGCCTTGATCACCGGCAGCACCCGGGCGATCTCGGTCGGCCCGTCCACCCGATCGGCGCCCGGCCGGGTGGATTCGCCGCCGATGTCGATGATGTCGGCTCCGTCCCGGTGCAGCGCAACGGCGTGCTTGACAGCGGCGCCGACATCGGCATACCGCCCGCCGTCGGAGAAGGAATCCGGGGTCACGTTGAGCACGCCCATCACGACCGGGTGATCTTGCTGCAGCAGCGGATCGCCGCTGACCTGCGCGGTCGTTGCGATACCGGTCGGATCAGTCACGGGAAGAAGGTACCGGGCCTGAGGTTTTAGAACATGTGTACGATGCAACGTGACTCATCTTCAGTCATGTCTTTACCTTGGGTAACGAATCAGGCAGCTTGTAGGTAAGAAGTACGGCCCGTACTCTTCGGAACTGGGCATCATTGAAGGACCGAAGAGAGCAGACGGGCTTTGGGTAGGACAGGAGCGCCCTGAACAGCTCACTCGACGCGGTGAGCTGGAAGTAGCACCATATGGGCGTTGCCGTCAGCGAGGCTTTACAACTGCAGTGTGCTCGGCGCCCTCACGCCGGGCACCCGGGAGGTTTACCGATGATCGCCACAGAGTTCGCCACGCAGGTCGTAGCAGCCCTGCAGCAGGGCACCCTGGCCGCCCCCGAGCCCAAGGGCATCAACACCGAGGGCGTCGTCACCTTCTTCGCGAGCAACATCGCGCCGATCCTGCTCGCCGTCCTCGGCATCATCTTCATCGGACGGGCCAGCCGCGGCGAGATCTCGAAGGTGCTCACCAGCTCCGCGATCGCCATCGTCGGCCTCGCGTTCATCGCCGGCGCCGCGACGTTGTTCTTCGTCGGCGACTACCTCATCAGCCTCATCTTCGCCTGAGGCCGCGGGCGGACACATGCGGCTGCGCACCGATGACGACATCTACCGGGCACGCCTTGTCTATCTGGGCCCGCCCGGATACACGCTGCCCATGCATCTGCCGTATGCGCAGTATGGGATGTTCGTCCTACTAGTGCCTTTGTTCGTGTTTCTGCATTACCTCATCACGTTCGAGATCGACGCCTTCCCCGCCTGGGAGATCGCGCTGGCCATGGTCACCACCTCCTACGTGTTCCGGCACGTCGACCCCGACCGGCCGGCCCGGATGGTCATCCGCACCGCGCTGACCGACTGGCGCCGCACCCGCGAGCCGGCCGTCGAACAGCGCGACCCGAGACTTGTCGCCACGCGCATCAGGGTTCGGGAGGAGTTGGTATGACCAGTTTCGCCAATCTCGTCGCATGCCCGAACGGGGCCCGTTCATGACCGCTACCCCACCGCCCGGGCATTCCCGCGCGGAATCGTCCCTCCCGGGCAGGCAGAGTAACGCTGTGCGATCGGACAACCACTCTCCGGATGAGAGCACTGATCAGGTGCCGGGTCCGGGCCACGGCGCTGTCGCGGTCTTCCAGGCCCCGCAGCCGGTACGCCCGCGCACCAACGGCGCTCCGCCGGTCGACCCGATGGACATCGATTCGCCGTTCCTCGATCTCTTCGGGGGCACGCCGGCCCAGCCGGCCGCGCCGGCAGCCGAGCCGGAGCCGCCCGCCGACGACCCGGACGTGGATTTCGACTTCGGGTTCGACTTCGACGGCGCGGACGCGAGCGGGCAGACCTCCGGGGCACCGGCGTCCCCTGCGACGCCGACCGGCTCGACGACAGCTCCTGATTCCGCCGAGACGTCGTCGGGTCCTGCCGGGCCCGCTACTGGTCCTGCCGGGCCGGCTACTGGTCCTGCCGGGCCGGCTTCGGGCGCTGCCGGGCCGGCTTCGGGCGCTGCCGGGCCGGCTTCGGGCGCTGCCGGGCCCGGCTCGGGTTCTTCCGGCTCGGGTCCTGCTGGTTCCGCGGTGGCACCCG
>NZ_JBEZGQ010001227.1:0-2245 GCF_040650095.1 Actinoplanes sp. NPDC048791
GGTGGTCGCGCGGCTGGCCAAGACCTTTTCCGGGGTACGCTTCCCCGCCACCGGCCAGGTTTTCCACCGGCTGCTCCGGGCGATCCTGGAGCAGAAGGTGACCGGCATCGAGGCGCACCGGGCGTACCGGGCGATCGTCAAGCACTTCGGCGAGCCGGCGCCGGGCCCGGCCGGGCTGCTGCTGCCGCCCGACCCGCAGGCCGTCGCCACGACGCCGTACTGGGTCTTCCATCCCTTCGGCGTCGAGCAGCGCCGCACCCAGGCTCTGCAGCGGGCGGCCGTGGTCGCCGCCCGGCTGGAGCAGTGCGCCGACAGTGCCGAGGCCACCCGCCGGCTGACCGCGATCCCAGGCATCGGCCCGTGGACGGCGGCCGAGGTGGTCCGCACCACGTACGGCGACGCGGACGCGGTGAGCGTCGGCGACTTCCACATCCCCAACACGGTGGCCTGGGCGCTGGCCGGCGAGGCCCGCGGCACCGACGCCCGGATGCTGGAGCTGCTGGAGCCGTACGCCGGGCACCGCGGGCGGGTGTGCGACCTCCTCGCGGCCGGCGGGATCAGTGCCCCCAAGTTCGGCCCGCGGATGCCCATCCGATCGTTCGCGAGGTTCTGACTGTCATCCGCCGGACGCACGTTGCACACTGGGGCGTGGCTTTCACGTTGACGATCGACTGCGGCGGCGGTGGCATCAAGGGGTCGGTGCTCGACGAGGCGGGCACGATGCGCGCCCAGCCGTTGCGTGTCCCGACGCCGTATCCGCTGCCCCCCGACCTGTTCGTCAAGACGCTGGTCGAGCTCGGTGAACGGCTGCCGACCGCGGACCGGGTGACCGTCGGGATGCCGGGCATGCTGCGCCACGGGGTGGTGGTCGCAACGCCGCACTACGTGACCCGCAGCGGCCCCCGGACGAAGGTGGATCCGGAGCTGGTCGACGCCTGGCACGGCTTCGACGCGCGGACCGCCCTGGCCGAGGCGTTCGGGCTGCCCACGCTGGTGCTCAACGACGCCGAGGTGCACGGCGCCGGGGTGGTCGCGGGCACCGGCTGCGAGCTGATCCTGACGCTGGGCACCGGGCTGGGCTGCGCGCTGTTCGACGGCGGCCAGCTCGCCCCGCACCTGGAGATGTCGCAGGCGCCGGTGCGGTGGGGGATGAGTTACGACACGTACATCGGCGAGCACGAGCGGCGCCGGCTCGGTGACGCGCTCTGGTCCCGCCGGGTCCGCAACGTGGTCGAAGGGCTGCGCCCGGTCTTCCTCTGGGACCGCATCTACCTGGGCGGCGGCAACTCGCGGCTGATCACGCCGACCCAGCTGGCCCGGATGGGCGACGACGTCGTGGTGGTGCCCAACACCGCGGGCATCGTCGGCGGGGTGCGCGCCTGGACGCTGCGGGCGGACGGCGGCCGATAGGTTCGCCTCGATAGGTTGGCAGCATGCTGAGCGTCCCGGCCGCCCTGCTTCTCGACTTCGGTGGTGTGCTCGCCGACGCCCCGCCACAGGATCCGGCGCCACCCGAGCTGGTGCTGCGGCTCTACAACGTGACCGGCGGGGTGCTGACGCCCGGGGAGATCAACCGGTCGCTGACCGCGGGGCATCACGCGTACGCGCGGTGGCGGGACGAGGACCATCCCGATGAGCTCGGGCACGCCGAGGTCTGGCAGCGTTTCGTCACCGGGGACTGGCCGCGGCGGGCTCAGGACGCCGTACGCCTGCACGCCACGAAGCTCAGCTACGACTGGGCCTGGCGTTCGACGTGGGCCCTGCGCCCGGGCATCCCGGAGGCGTTGCGGGCGGCCCGCGCCGCGGAGCTGCCGATGGCCGTCGTCAGCAACACACTGTGCGGGGCTGCGCACCGTGACTTCCTCGCCAAGGCCGGCATCGGCGGTCTCTTCGGCGTGCAGATCTACAGCGACGAGGCCGGCGTCCGCAAGCCGAACCCGGAGATGATCTGGCGCGCCGCCCGCGACCTCGGGGTACGCGCGGAGAAGTGCTGGTTCGTCGGGGACAGCCGCCAGCGCGACGTCGTGTGTGCCCGGCGGGCCGACGCCGCGGCGGCCATCCTGATGCGGTCGTCACGCACCGACCGTGAGGACCCGGCCGCCTTCCCGGAGCCGGACGCCGTGGTCGAGGACGGCTTCGGCCTGCGTGACCTGCTCCCGGTCCGCTGAGACAGGGCGCGCTGAGGCAGGGCGCGCTGGGGCAGCCGGCCGGCTCAGGGCAGGTGGCCCAGGACCACGCGTTCGGA
>NZ_JBEZGQ010001228.1:0-2245 GCF_040650095.1 Actinoplanes sp. NPDC048791
CCGCGATCGGTCCGTGGCCGGAGCGGCGCGCCGCCCCCGTTCAGACGGTCGAGCAGTCGGGACTCCGGATGCCCGCCTCGTTCGAGGACGCGCCGCAGATCGCGTCGGTGTGGCCGGACGCCGTCATCGAGCCGCCGGCCACCTCCCCGACGGGTCAGAAGGCCCGCACGGTGGGGCGTCTGGACGCCGACCGCGTGCTGGTCAAGGACATGGTGTCGCTCTACGCCTACAACGTGCGCGACAAGACGTTCCGGACGCTCGTCACCGGGTTCGGTGGCAACGACCCGGCCAACGAGGTCCTCGTCACGCCGAACTGGCTGGTGTGGCAGGCGCGCGACAACGGCAAGGAGTTCTTCTCGGTCTACCGCGCGCCGGTGACCGGCGGCGAGCGGCAGCTCGTGACCACGGTACGGACCAGCTACCTGCTCGCCCGGGACTGGTACGCCACGGACGACGCGGTCTACTGGTCGGCCCGCAGTGGCGGAGTCACCCGAGTCTCGTTGTCCGACGGCGTCACGACGAAGCCGGCGGAGTTCAAGAACCTCGGCACCCACGGCACCCCGTGGGCCGAGTTGACCGGCCGGCCGGCCGGCCGGAGCAGCGGCACAGTGTCGCGACTGCTCCGTAACCTCGTCACCGGGGAAGAGCGCAAGGTCACCGCGCTGCCCGACACGGTGTCGCTGCGGTGCGCTCCGACCTTCTGCCTCGGCACGACGGATGCCTCCCAGCCGTTGATCCAGCGCAGGTCCTCCGGCTGGTTCGTTCAGGAGCTGGACGGGTCCGGGCGCCGGGCGCTGCCGACGACGTCCGACTACGGGGCACCTCAGTTGATGTCCACCGACACCGGGGGCCGGATTCTGATCTGGATGGAACGCGGGGACCAGATCATCCTGAACCCGGTCACGGGCCACTGGGGCAGCACGCGACGCGGGACCACATCGTTTCCGAGCTGCGCCGGCCTCGGCCTTCTCCCGCGCACCTTCGCCTGGGGCGGGGACAAGCCGCCGGTCAACTGCAGCACCGGTCAGGGCACCCGGATGATGCTGTTCGAGGATGCGGAGTGAGGCGGGTGGCAAGCTCCACGTCCGTGTGAAAGTGGCGGCCGCTCGGTGCGCCACCAGCGATTCGCCGGGCGATCTCCGCGCAGCGTGATGGATGGTGAGTTCCCACCGTTGAAGGGAAACACCGGCGATGCAGCACCTGTACGCGCGGCGCCTCCTGGGCGTACCGGCCGCCGCCGCCGTTCTTCTGCTCACCGTGGCGTCCCCGGCCCGCGCCGGGGACATCTACCGGGGCGATCCGATCTCGGCCGCCTTCCCGGACATCGAGGTGCCGGTGGGCGGTACTGCCGTCGACGCGCTGGGACCGAACCTCTGGTCCACGGGCCCGACCAAGCTGACCGGCGCGAAGGTCACCTATGACCTGCGCGGGGTCACCGGCGTCCGGCTCACTCCGAGGGAAGGTGACGGTGTATGCGTCACACCGTCACCGACCCGGGTCGCCTGCTCGGATCCGCGGGTGCTGTCGTTCGAGGGCGAGACGATCGAGCAGTACCTGCCCGTTCGGGTGCAGGCCGCCCGGACCGCGACGGCCGGCCGCACCGGGACGGTGACCATCACGTTCTCCGCCGAGGGACTGGCCCCGATCACCGGGCACAGCGAGGTCCGCGTCGTCGGCGGCCGGGAGACCCTGGCGGCCACCGGCCCGGCGACCGGGGTGATCGGCCTGCTGGCGCTCGGCGCCGGTGTGCTCGGGGTGGCGGCCACGCGCCGTCGCCGCGCCACCTCCGTCGCCTGAGGCTCCTACGCCGACTCGCGGACGACCAGGTCGGTCGGCAGGATCACGGCCGAGTGTTCCTCGCCGTCGATGTGGGCCAGCAGCAGCCGGACCATCTCCGCGCTCTGCCGGGCCCACGGCTGCCGGATGGTGGTCAGCAGCGGCTTGGTCGTGGTGGCGATCTTGTTGTCGTCGAAGCCGCCGACCGCCACGTCCTGCGGCACCCGCTTGCCGGCCCGCTGCAGGGTGGTGATCGCGCCGGCCGCCATCAGGTCGGAGCAGACGAAGACCGCGTCCAGGTCCGGGGCCTGCTCCAGCAGGCGGGCCATCGCCGCCTCGCCCGAGGCCTGGGTGTAGTCGCCGGTCGCGATCAGCTCGGGGTCGCCGTGCCCGACGATCTCGCGGTAGCCGGCCAGCCGGTCGACGCCACCGGGGGTGTCCAGCGGGCCGGTGATGATGGCGATCCGGC
>NZ_JBEZGQ010001229.1:0-2241 GCF_040650095.1 Actinoplanes sp. NPDC048791
TGGCTGTTCCCGACGTACCGCGACACGGTCGCCGCGGTGGGCCGGGGTGTGGACCCGGTTGAGGCGCTGTCGCTGCTCAAGGGCGACTGGCACTGCGGCTACGACCCGTACGAGCACAACGTCGCGCCGCACGCGACGCCGCTGGCCACCCAGCTCCCGCACGCCGTGGGGGTCGCGCACGCCGCCCGGCTGCGCGGCGAGCCCACCGTCGTCCTGGCGCTCTGCGGTGACGGCGGCACCAGTGAGGGCGACTTCCACGAGGCGCTCAACTTCGCGGCGGTCCTGCGCGCGCCGGTCGTCTTCTTCGTGCAGAACAACGAGTACGCCATCAGCGTCCCGCTCGCCCGGCAGACCGCCGCCCCGTCCCTGGCGCACAAGGGCATCGGCTACGGCGTACCGGGAGAACGCGTCGACGGCAACGACACCGCCGCGCTGCTGGCCGTGCTCGGAGCCGCCGTGCAGCGCGCCCGCGCCGGCGAGGGACCGCAGCTCATCGAGGCGCACACGTACCGGATGCAGGCTCACACCAACGCCGACGACGCCACCCGCTACCGCCCGGACGCCGAGGTCGCGGCCTGGGTCGAGCGCGACCCGATCACCCGGCTCGAGGCCCACCTGCGTGAGCGGGGCCTGCTCGACGACGCGCAGCTCGCGGACATCACGGCGCAGGCCGAGAAGGTCGCCACCCACCTGCGCGACGGCCTCAACCGCGACGTCGAGCCCGACCCGGCGATGCTCTTCGACCACGTGTACGCGAGTCCCACCCCGCAGCTCACCGAGCAGGCCGCGCTGGTCGCCGACGAGCTCGAGCGCGAAGGAGCGCTGCGATGACGGTCACGGCCACCGACCACGTCAAGCTGACGATGGCCCAGGCGCTCAACCGGGCCCTGCGCGACGCGATGGCCGCGGACCCGGCGGTGGTGGTCTTCGGCGAGGACGTCGGCGCGCTCGGCGGCGTCTTCCGGATCACCGACGGCCTGACCGCCGAGTTCGGCGACAACCGGTGCTTCGACACGCCACTGGCCGAGTCCGGCATCGTCGGCGTGGCGGTCGGCATGGCGATGAACGGCATGCGCCCGGTGGTGGAGATGCAGTTCGACGCGTTCGCGTACCCGGCGTTCGAGCAGATCGTCAGCCACGTGGCGAAGATGCGGAACCGCACCCGCGGCCGGGTCACGCTGCCGATGGTGATCCGGGTGCCGTACGCGGGCGGCATCGGCGGGGTCGAGCACCACTGCGACTCCTCCGAGGCGTACTACGCGCACACGCCCGGCCTGCACGTGGTCGCCCCGGCGACGCCGGCGGACGCGTACGGGCTGCTGCGCGAGGCGGTCGCCTCGGACGACCCGGTGATCTTCCTGGAGCCCAAGAAGCTCTACTGGAGCAAGGAGGAGGTCGAGCTCGGCGCTCCGGTGCCCGGCATCGGCACCGCCGTGGTGCGCCGCGAGGGCACCGACGCCACGCTGATCGCGTACGGCCCGTCCGTGCCGGTCGCCCTGGAGGCCGCCGAGGTCGCCGCGAGCGAGGGCCGAAGCCTGCAGGTGGTCGACCTGCGCTCGATCGTGCCGTTCGACGACGAGACCGTGTGCGCCGCCGTGCGCAGCACCGGCCGGGCCGTCGTGGTCGCGGAGGCGGCCGGCTTCGCCAGCGTGTCCTCCGAGATCGTCGCCCGGGTCACCGAGCGCTGCTTCCACGCGCTGGCCGCCCCGATCCGCCGGGTGACCGGCTTGGACATCCCGTACCCGCCGCCGAAGCTCGAGCACTTCCAGCTGCCCGGCGTGGACCGCGTCCTGGACGCCGTGGACGACCTGCAGTGGGAGGACTCGTGAGCACGCAGACCTTCCTGCTGCCCGACCTCGGCGAGGGACTGACCGAGGCGGAGGTGGTGCGCTGGCTGGTCGAGGAGGGCGACACCGTCGAGGTCGACCAGCCGGTGGTCGAGGTGGAGACCGCGAAGTCACTGGTCGAGGTGCCCACGCCGTACGCGGGCCGGATCGCGACCCGGCACGCCACCGAGGGCGCCACGCTGGAGGTCGGCAAGCCGCTGCTCACGGTCGCGGCGCTGGTCCCGGAGGCGGAGACCTATCGCGAGGAGGAGCAGGCCGGATCGGGGAACGTCCTGATCGGGTACGGCACGACGGGCGCGACGGCCACTTCCCGGCGGCGTCGTCCGCGGGGCCGGCAGGCTCCGGCTGTGCTGCCGCACCGGGTGCCGCTCGTGGTGCCGCCGCACCAGCGGCG
>NZ_JBEZGQ010001230.1:0-2231 GCF_040650095.1 Actinoplanes sp. NPDC048791
GACGCGCTGCGCGCCCCGAACCTGGAACCGGTGCTGCTCGACATCACCGACCCGGCCCAGGTCGAAGCGGTGGCCCACCGCATCACCGCCGACCCGGCCCGCCGGCAGCTGCGCGCGGTGATCAACAACGCCGGCATCGCCATCAACGCGCCGGTCGAGCTGCTGTCGATGGCGCAGTGGCGGGAGCAGTTCGAGGTCAACTTCTTCGGGCACGTCGCGGTCACCAAGGCCGTCCTGCCCGCCCTGCATGCGGCGGGCGGCCGGGTGGTGAACATCAGCTCGATCGGCGGCAAGGTGGCAATGCCGACCTACGGCGCGTACGCCGGCGCGAAGTTCGCCATGGAGGCGATGAGCGACGCGTTGCGCCGGGAGCTCGCCCCGCACGGTGTTCAGGTGGTGGTCGTCGAGCCCGGTGGCGTGCGTACCGAGATGGCCGGCCACGCGGTCGAGCGGGCCAACGACATCATCGCCGGGCTGTCGCCGGTCGAGCGGGGGCGGTACGAGGGGCTGTTGCGGGCAATCGTCAGCCACGCCACGGCGTTCACGAAGGCGGGGCGTCCGGCCGAGGCGGCCGGGCGGGTCATCGCGGATGCTGCGACGGTTCGGCGGCCGCGCACCCGCTACACCATCGGGCGGGATGCGGCTGTGCTCACGCGGCTGTCGCGGCTGCTTCCGGATCGGGTGCTCGACCGGCTTCTCGCCGCTGACCTGCGCTCACATTTCCCCAAGGAGCAGCCCGCGACAGTGGCCGGCTGAGCGCTCCCTGCGGCGGCCGGTTGAGCTTGATTCGCGCGGCGGCCGCGTTGACCGCGTTGGCCGGTTGGGCGCGCTTTGCGCGGGGGTCGGCTGGGTGGGGTCTGGACGGAAGTCGGTTGGCGCGGTCTGTCCGGCGGCGGTCAGCGGACCAGCAGGGTCGTGCCGTCACCGCGGGCGGGGAGCAGCTCGCCGATAATGGGGTAGCCGGGCACCTCGCCCGCCACCAGCAGCCCGCCGGAGGTCTGCGCGTCCGCCAGCAGCAGCAACTCGTCCTCGGAGACACCGTCCGCATCCAGGTGCGGGCGTACCCAGTCCAGGTTGCGCCGGGTGCCGCCGCTGACGTACCCGGCGGCGAGGGCGTCCCGGGCACCCTCCAGATAGGGCACCGCCGCCGCGTCCACCCGGGCGGTCAGCTTGCTGGCCCGGGCCAGCTTGTGCAGGTGCCCGAGCAACCCGAAGCCGGTGACATCGGTCGCGCACACGGCCCCGGCGGCCAGCGCGGCCTCGGAGGCGGCCCGGTTGAGCCCGGTCATCGCGGCGACGGCCTGGGGGAAGACCTCCCCGGTGTTCTTGTGCCGGCTGTTGAGCACCCCGATGCCCAGCGGCTTGGTCAGGGTCAGCGGCACCCCGGCCACCCCGGCGTCGTTGCGCATCAGGTGATCGGGGTCGGCGATGCCCGTGACGGCCATGCCGTACTTGGGCTCGGGGTCGTCGACGCTGTGGCCGCCGGCGACGTGGCAACCGGCCTCGCGGGCGACGGCCAGGCCGCCGCGCAGCACCTCGGCGGCCAGCTCCATCGGCAGCAGATCCCGCGGCCAGGCCAGCAGATTGACCCCGACGACGGGTGCGCCGCCCATGGCGTACACGTCGGACAGCGCGTTGGCGACGGCGATCCGCCCCCAGTCGTAGGCGTCGTCGACCACGGGGGTGAAGAAGTCGGCGGTGGCGACGATGGCGACCCCGTTGGCGATCCGCACGACCGCGGCGTCGTCGCCGTCGTCCAGCCCGACCAGAAGCTCACCCGGCCCGCGCGGCGCGGTCTCGCCCATCAGGCCGGAGACGACGGTCTCCAGCTCGCCCGGAGGAATCTTGCACGCGCAGCCACCGCCGTGCGCGTACCCGGTCAGCCGTCGGCTCTGTGTAGACGTCACCATCGCACTCTTGCACGATCACCGGCATCCCGCCGAGCGCGGCCGCGGCGGGCGGCCTAGGGTGATCGACGGAGGCGTTCAGGTGGCTGGTGCCCCTCCCGGTCTTCAAAACCGGTGTGGCCCGGTATCCGGGCCGGGCGGGTTCGATTCCCGTCCGCCTCCGCTCACCCTTTTCCCCTCGTACGGCCACGGTGGACCAGGGGTAGGCAACGGGTAGAAGATCGCTTGTGACAATCCCCTTGCAGTGACACGCTTCGACGCGTGCTTGCCGTTGAAGATCAGTCGGGCAATGTCAGCGGACCGGTGCTCATCATCGTTCTGCTG
>NZ_JBEZGQ010001231.1:0-2227 GCF_040650095.1 Actinoplanes sp. NPDC048791
GTGGGACGCCGCCACCCCGTAACGCATGCCGTTATGGGTATACGATCGGCCGATGGCACGAGCGGCGACGACGACGGACCGCCAGCCGCACGTCGCGCGCCTTGGCCTCGCGCCAGGTGCGGTCGGCCGGCTCCGGCCAGTCGTGCAGCGCCAGGTTGAACGTGCCCCAGTGCACCGGGATCATGAGGCCGCCCTGCACGTCGACGTGGGTGGCGACGCCGTCCTCGGGCACCATGTGGATGTCCGGCCAGGCGTCGCCGTAGGCGCCGATCTGCACCAGCGTCACGTCGAACGGGCCGTGCTCCGCGCCGATCTGCGCGAAGCCCGGGAAGTAGCCGGTGTCGCCGGAGTAGAACGCCTTGCGGGTGGGGCCGGCGATCACCCAGGACGACCACAGGGTCTCGTCGCGGGTGAAGCCGCGGCCGGAGAAGTGCCGGGCGGCGGTCGCGATGAACTCGATGCCCGCCACGGTCGCCCGCTCGTCCCAGTCCAGCTCGATGATCCGGGTGGCCGGCACGCCCCAGCGCTCCAGGTGCGCGCCGACGCCCAGCGGCACCAGGAACGGCGCCGCCTGGAGGTCGACCAGGTTGCGGATGGAGTCCATGTCGAGGTGGTCGTAGTGGTCGTGGGAGATCAGCACCGCGTCGATCGGCGGCAGCTCGCGCAGCGCCAGCGGGGGCTCGTGCAGCCGCTTGGGGCCGGTCAGCCGGGACGGGGAGCAGCGCTCGCTCCACACCGGGTCGAGCAGGACCCGGCGGCCCTCGATCTCGACCAGCGCCGACGAGTGGCCGAACCAGGTGACGTGCAGCCCGCCCGGGTCGCCACCGAACTCGGGGCGCAGCACCGGGATCGGCTGGCTCGGGTGCCGGCGGTCGCGGTCGGTCAGCGTCGCGGCCAGGATCCGGGGCATCGAGCCCGCGGTCACCATGGTCGCCGGGACCGTGTTGCGGAACTTGCCGTCGGAGAACTGCGGGGAACGGGTGTACCGCTCGCCGCGCTCGCCGTCGGCGCGGGCCCCGATCTTGCGGCCGCCGATCTGCGCGGGGATGTCACGAGCGGCCCAGGCCGCAGCGGCCCCCAGTGCCAGGGCCACCAATGCCCCGGTGCGCCCTCGACGGCCGTCTGCCTGTTTCGCCATGCGAGATCCTCCGTGTCAGTTCTGTCCGGCTGCAAGTCTGACCGCCCACCGGCACCCGGCGCCACCGTGGTGCTGTGGATCTCCTCAGCTAAGCACCGGTATGTCACACTGCCGCCGTGACTGTCGACACCCTTCAGACCCAGCAGCAGCTCATCGTGCGTCAGCGCGTCCGCTTGATGGTCAACCAGTATGAGGTCCACGCCGTCGCCCCGGACGGCTCGGAGGCCGGCGTGCTCGCGTTCGCCCAGCAGAAGCGGATGGCGTTCAAGGAGCAGGTGACTCTCTACACCGACGACACCAAGACCACTCCCGTCCTCGGTTTCAAGGCCCGTCAGGTCCTCGACCTCGGCGCGACCTACGACATCACGGACGCCTCCGGTAGTCCTATCGGCCTGTTCCGGAAGAACTTCAAGGAATCCCTGCTGCGCTCGACGTGGCACCTGGAGCAGCCCGGCTACGGCGAGATGATCGGCCGGGAGACGAACCTGACCGTCGCGATCCTGCGCCGCTTCGTCGACTCGCTGTCCTGGCTGCCGTACCACTTCGAGTTCCTGCTGAACGGCCGCCCGGCGTTCTCCGTGGTCAAGAAGTGGGGCCTGCGCGACAAGTATGTCGTGACGATCCACGACCCGCAGCTGGACCGCCGGCTGGTCGCCGCGATGTCGGTGGCCCTGGACGCGCTCCAGTCCCGGTAGTCCGGTGCGTTAGCGTCGGGCGCATGGACGATCCACGCGCCCGGCGCCTCTTCGGCGACAGTCTCGTCGCCCCTGGCGACCTCGCCACCAGTCCCTTTCGCGTCGACCGGGACCGGATCGTCAGCTCGCCGTTCTTCGCCCGCCTCGGCGGCGTGACCCAGGTGATCAGCCCCGGCGGCGCCGGCCTGCTGGTGCACAACCGGCTCACGCACAGCCTGAAGGTGGCCCAGGTGGGCCGGGCGATCGCGGAACGCCTGGCCGCGGACCCCCGCTACGCCGACGTGCTGGACAAGCTCGGCGGTTGTGATCCCGACGTGGTCGAGGCCGCGGCGCTCGCGCACGACCTGGGGCACCCGCCGTTCGGCCACCTCGGCGAGCGGGTGCTGGACCAGCT
>NZ_JBEZGQ010001232.1:0-2227 GCF_040650095.1 Actinoplanes sp. NPDC048791
GGTCGCTGCTGCCCGTCGCGGCCACGCTCGCCGCGACCCACCCCCGGGTCCGTCTGCTGATCCACGAGCACGAGCCGTTCGAGGCGTTCGAGCTGCTCGCTCTGGACGCCGTGGACCTGGCCCTGACCTACGACTACAACCTGGCCCCGGCCGCCTTCGACGCCGCGCTGGAGTCGGTGCCGCTGTGGGAGATGCCGTGGGGTCTCGCGGTGCCCCGGGACGACCCGGGCACCGACTTCGCCGGGTTCGCCGGCCACGACTGGATCGTCAACTCCCGCAACACCGCCGACGAGGACGTGGTCCGGACGATGGCGTCGCTGGTCGGCTTCACACCCCGGATCGTGCACCGGGCGGACAGCCTCGACCTGGTGCAGGACATGATCGTCGCCGGGCTGGGGGTCGGGCTGCTGCCGATGGGGACCGCCACGCTGCCCGGCGTCCGGCTGATCGCCCTGACCGGGGTCGAGGCCCGGCTGCGCTGTTACGCCGTGACCCGGCGCGGCCGGGCGACCTGGCCACCGCTGGCCCTGGTGCTGCGGATGCTGTCCGGCAGCTGATCAGTCCCGGGCGCGGACGACGGCGAGCACCACGTCGTCGTCGGTGCCGCCCGCGAAGTGCCCCAGCAGGTGGTCGCAGATCTGCTCGGCGTCCATCGCGGCGCAGCCCCGCAACACCCGGGTCAGCTCGGCCAGGCCGTCGTCGAGGGTGGCGCCGCGGCGCTCGATCAGGCCGTCGGTGTAGAAGATCACGCTGGTGCCGGGCAGCAGCTGCACCCGGTGGTCGGTCCGCGCGGTGGGGGTCCGGGTGCCCAGCAGCGTCTCGGGGCGGGTCTCCAGCAGCCGTACGACGCCGTCCGGGTCGACCAGCACCGGCGGCGGATGACCCGCGTTGGACCAGCGCAGCGTGCGGGTGCCGTGGTCCTCGCGTTCGATCTGGGCCAGCACCACCGTGGCGAACGCGTCGACAGCGAAGCCCCGCATCGCGTCCTGCAACCCGGTCAGCACCAGCGCCGGCGGTTTGAGCAGCGCGTACGAGATGCCCCGGAGCAGGCTGCGGATCTCGCTCATCGCCGCCGCGGCCCGCCGGTCGTGCCCGGTGACGTCGCCGACCACCACCGTCACCCGGCCGTCGGGCAGGGTGAACGCGTCGTACCAGTCGCCGCCGATGTGCGCGCCCTGGCCGGCCGGCTGGTACCGCACCGCCACCTCGGTGTGCTCGGGCTGCACCGGCGCGGCCAGCAGGCTGCGCTGCAACGCCTCGGCCAGCTCGCGTTCCATGGCCGTGGCGCGGCGCTCGGCCTGCCGGACCCGGGCCCGGTGCAGCCCCTGGGCCAGGGAGGCGCCGAGCAGCCGGAAGAACCGCAGGTACTCCTCGTCGACGGCGAGGTGCGGGCTGACCCGGCTGACCAGGACGGCATCCGAGCGGTCCCGGTCCGCCCCGGTGAGCCGGATCCGGGCGATCCGGCCCTGCCCGGTGATCTCGACCGCCACGTCGCGGTCCAGCGGCGCGGGCCAGGCCGCCGTCGGCACCTGCGCCTCCGGCAGCACGATGTCCACCTCGGGCAGGTCCTCGGGCGCCGAACGCAGCACGGGCAGGGCGTGGTCGAGCAGCTGCCGCACGTCCTCGGCGTCGGCGAGCTGATCGTTGAGCCGGCCCAGCAACGCCAGCCGGCGGGTGCCGAGCACCTGCGCGGTGGTCTCGGCGGCGATGTCGATGGCCCCGGCGATCCGGCCGTCGCTGTCGTGCACGGCCGAGTACGAGAAGGTGAAGTAGGTCTCCTCGAGGAAACCGCGGCGGTCCATCAGCAGGCGCAGATCCTCGACCCATGTCGCGCCCTGCCCGGCCAGCACCGACTCGAGCATCGGGCCGATGGTCGACCAGATCTCGGCGAAGACCTTCGCGGCCGGTGCGCCCAGCGCGGCGGGGTGCTTGTCGCCGATCATCGGCACGTACGCCTCGTTGTAGACGAGAACGTGGTCCGGTCCCCAGAACAAGGTCACCGGAGCCCGGGTGTGCAGGGTCAGATCCAGGGCCGCGAGCAGAGCCGGGCTCCACGACGTGACCGGTCCGAGGGAGGTGGCCGCCCAGTCGACGCGCCGGTACGCGTCCCGCAGCGTCCCGGCAGCAGCGAAGGGATCGGTCACTTGGAGAATGTAGCCCGGCCGCGATCACTCACCGCGGCAGGCCGCCTGGTGGTGCGCGGCCGGTCAGCCCGCGCGGCGGCGGG
>NZ_JBEZGQ010001233.1:0-2224 GCF_040650095.1 Actinoplanes sp. NPDC048791
TGCGGGCGCGCGGGGTCAGGCCGTACCGCTGCACGGCCTCGGCGCTGGCCACCACCACGGCGGCGGCGCCGTCCGAGAGCGGCGACGACGACCCTGCGGTCACCACGCCACCCGCGCGGAACACGGGTCGCAGGGCACCGAGGCGTTCGAGGCTGCTGCCGCGGCGCGGGATCTCGTCGACGGTCAGCTCGCCGTCCTTGAGCGGCACCGGCGTGATCTCGGCGGCGAAGCGGCCGGCGTCGATCGCGGCGATGGCGCGCTCGTGGCTGCGCAGCGCGAAGGCGTCGCTGTCGGCGCGGCTGATGCCGTCGAGGGCCGCGACCTCCTCCGCCGTCTCCCCCATCGCCAGGGTGACCCGGCGGTCCTCGGGGCCGGTGCCGGCGTCCTTGTCGTGCGCCGTGAAGCGGGGGTTGGTGAAGCGCCAGCCCAGGGAGGAGTCCACGATCTCGCCCGGGCGGGCCCACGGCGTGCCCGGCTTGGCCATCACCCAGGGCGCCCGGGTCATCGACTCGACACCGCCGGCCACGATCAGGTCGGCCTCGCCGCTGCGGACCGCCTGGGCGGCGGAGATGATCGCGGTGAGGCCGCTGGCGCAGAGCCGGTTGACCGTGTAGCCGGGGACCGTGTCGGGCAGGCCGGCGAGCAGCGCGGCCATCCGGGCGACGTTGCGGTTGTCCTCACCGGCCTGGTTGGCCGCACCGAGGATGACCTCGTCGATCGCCTCGGCGGGCACCCCACCGCGGCTGACCGCCTCCCGGACGACCAGGGCGGCGAGGTCGTCGGGGCGCACGCCGGAGAGGGCACCGCCGTACTTGCCCTGCGGGGTGCGGACTCCGCCGACCAGGAAGGCCTCAGGCATTGCTCTCCTCGGTGACGTGGTGACGCGACTGCAGCGTGAAGAACCGGCCGGTGACGAAGTGGGCGTCGGTCAGCGAGGCGGTCGCGGCGGGGTTGGCCGCCGTGCCGTGCAGGTCGCTGAACGCGGCGGTCTGGTTGACGAAGACCCCACCGGTGAGGTTTTCCGAGAGGTGCACGCCGGCGTCCAGCGCGGCCTCGCGCGCCGCGGCCAGCACCTCGGGCGAGGTCGAATAGACCGAGGCGGTGAGCGCGCCGTGGTGCTGCACCGTCTCGGTGAACAGCGCGAGGCTGTGTGCGGTCGACTCGGTGGCGATGACGAACGACACCGGCCCGAACCACTCGCGGGTGTAGGCCTTCTCGTCGGCCGCGTCGAGCCGCAGCACCACCGGGGTGCGGATGGTCGCGTCCGGATACTGCTCGTCGGCCACGGCCGCGGACGGGTGGATGACGCTCGGGGCGTTGCCGGCCTCGGTGAGCCGGGCCAGCACGCCGTCGTTGACGATCGCGCCCAGCGTGCCCGCGGCCCGCTTGGGGTCACCGAGCAGCTTGTCGAGGGCGGCGGAAAGGTCGGTGCCGAACTCCTCCACGCTGCGGTGGCCGGCGTCGGTCTCGATGCCGGTCGACGGGACCAGCAGGTTCTGCGGGGTGGTGCACATCTGCCCGCTGTAGAGCGACAGCGAGAACGCCAGGTTGCGCAGCAGGCCCTTGTAGTCGTCGGTGGAGTCGACGATGACCGTGTTGAGGCCGGCCTTCTCGGTGTAGACCACCGCCTGGCGGGCGTTCGCCTCGAGCCAGTTGCCGAACTCGCTGGAGCCGGTGAAATCGACGATCCGCACGTCGGGGTGGGTGGCCAGGGTGGCGGCGATACCGTCGCCGCGCTCCTCGACCGCCAGGGTCACCAGGTTGGGGTCCAGCCCGGCCTCGGCGAGCACCTCGCGGGCGATCTGCACGGTGATGGCCAGCGGCAGCACAGCGCCGGGGTGCGGCTTCACGATGACCGGGTTGCCGGTGACCAGACTGGCGAACAGGCCGGGGTAGCCGTTCCAGGTGGGGAACGTGTTGCAGCCGATCAGCAGCGAGACGCCGCGGCCGACCACCGTGCTGGTCTTGGCCATGCGCAGCGGGTCGCCACCACGCTGCGGCTTGGCCCACGACGTGGTCACGGGAATGCGCGTCGACTCGGCCAGCGCGACGGCGACGGCCTCGAGCCCGCGGTCCTGGGCGTGCGCCCCGCCGGCCTGGAACGCCATGACGAACGCCTGGCCGGTGGTGTGCTGCACGGCGTGGGCGATCTCGAAGATGCGGGCGTTGATCCGGTGCAGGATCTCGGCGGCCACGCCGGCGCGGCCCTGAGGCCCGGCGGCGC
>NZ_JBEZGQ010001234.1:0-2219 GCF_040650095.1 Actinoplanes sp. NPDC048791
GGGGAACCGGCGCGCTCGGTCGGGGTGCCGCAGCAGGCCTCCCCGGAGTCCCGCGGCGACCGCGAGCCGGCCCCGGTCGGCGCTGTCGCGGCGAACGGAAACGGCAACAGCTCACTGAACGGCGCCGTCTCGAGCCCGTGGCAGACCGCCGCGGACGACGGCTGGCAGGCCGCCCGCAAGGCGGCCGAGATGCCGGTCGACACCACGACGACGGCAGGTCTGCCGCGCCGCACGCCGATGGCACAGCTCGTGCCGGGTGGCGTCGACCGGGCCGAGACCTCCGTACAACGCCGCACACCCGAGGCGGTTCGCGGGCTCCTGTCCGCTTACCATCGCGGGGTGCAGCGGGGTCGCACGAAGGAAAATTCGACCAACCCGGAGGAGACTCCGGGAGGGCAGCAGTCCTCGCAGGCTGGCAAGGAGCATGAAGCATGACAAGTACGCAGGATCTGGGTTGGCTGCTCGCCAACTTTGCCGACCGCGTTCCCGGGGTGGCGCACGCGATCGCGGTCTCCGCCGACGGTCTGCTTCTCGCGGCCTCCAGGGACCTTCCGCGTGACCGCGCCGACCAGCTGGCGGCTATCGCCTCCGGCCTGGTCAGCCTCACTCAGGGCGCCGCGAGGTGCTTCGAGGGTGGTGCGGTGCTGCAGACGGTCGTCGAGATGGACAACGGGTTCCTCTTCCTGATGTCGATCTCCGACGGTTCGTCGTTCGCCGTGCTCGCAGCCCGCAGCTGCGACGTCGGTCAGGTGGGCTACGAGATGGCGCTCCTGGTCGACCGGGTCGGCGAGGCGCTCACGCCCGCGCCGCGGTCCGCGGCCGGAGTTCTCGGCTGAACGGATGGTCCGCCGGCTCCGTCCGGCATCTGTCCAAAAGCTTGACGACAAGAGACACTTCTATGGGCCAAGGGATGGGGTGAGCGGTGACGATGCCCGAACGCGATGAGCCGACCGGAGCACTGGTCAGACCGTACGCCGTGACCCGTGGCCGGACCCGGCCGAAGCTGGAAATCGCGCTGGAAGCGCTCGTCGAGACCACCGTGCGTGGCCGTTCCACCGGAGCGGGCAGGGGCGGGAGCGAACACCAGTACATCGCGGCGATGTGCGACGGCGGCAGAGTGCAGTCGCTGGCCGAGATCGCCGCACGCATGCAACTGCCGCTCGGGGTGGCTCGAGTGATCGTCGCGGACATGGCCACCGATGGCCTGGTCGCGGTGTACGAGCCGACATCGCTTGATGATGAGTCCGATGCGGTGGGTACGGAACTGCTGGAAAGGGTGCTGAGTGGACTTCGCAGGCTCTGACATGTCGCGCCGGCCGGCCGCCGGGCGTGTGACATCGGCGAAGATTGTCATCGCCGGTGGTTTCGGCGTCGGTAAGACGACGCTGGTGGGGTCGGTCTCTGAGATCACCCCGCTGACCACCGAGGCGATCATGACCTCCGCCGGTGTTGGTGTCGACGACAACCGGCAGGTGCCGGGTAAGACGACGACCACGGTGGCAATGGACTTCGGCCGGATCAGCATCGACCGGGATCTGATCCTCTACCTGTTCGGCACGCCTGGCCAGACGCGGTTCTGGTTCATGTGGGACGAACTGGTCAGGGGAGCCATCGGTGCGGTGGTCATGGTGGACACGCGTCGGCTCGCCGACTGCTTCGCCGCCATCGACTTCTTCGAGCACCGACGGCTGCCGTACCTGGTCGCCATAAACTGCTTCGACGGTATGCAGTACCACAACGCCCAGGACGTTCGCGACGCGCTCGCGATCTCCAGCGACGTACCCGTGGTGAGCTGCGACGCCCGTAACCGTGAGTCGACGAAGAACGTACTGATCTCGCTGGTCGAGTATGTGCTGACTATGCGTCGCTCGCGTGCGGTAGCGCCGGCCTGACAGGCTGCTGAAGGTCCCGCTCTGCCCGACAGAGCGGGACTTTTGCATGCCCGCAGCAGTTTCGGGGGTGGCTTCATCGCTGCGCCTGGCCGGAGCGTCGGTCGGGGTTGAGGTCGCTACCTCGCGCGCGTGGCGGCGGTCCGGCGCAGGGCCACCGCTGCCCGTAGTGCGGCTGTGGATCTCCTTCTTCTGATGGCTCAGGTCCTCGCGAAGTTGAGTCGCACGCCCGCCGCCGTATCCCGCCGTGCCTTCCCGGGCCGCCCGGCCTTGCCAGGCCCGCCCGGCCTTGCCAGGCCCGCCCGGCCTTGCCTTGCCCGGCCGGCTTGC
>NZ_JBEZGQ010001235.1:0-2209 GCF_040650095.1 Actinoplanes sp. NPDC048791
CTCAGCGCGGACAACACCCTGCAACAGGGCCTGGACATGCTGCGCATGGTGGACGCCCTGCAGGACGGCACCGGCCTGCGGGCGCTGGGCCCGGACGGCACCACCCGTACCGGCGCCGACGCGGCCCGCCGGATGCTGGGCGCCGGCCACCTGGCCCGCACCATGCCGATCCTGCTGGGCGGGGCCAGCCAGGGCGCGTACGCGACCCAGTGGGCGATGAACGCGAACCTGCACCGCTGGTGCGCGCTCGACACGCCGGGGCAGCCCTGCTCCGAGCCGTGGGGACACCGCAACATCCGCGGCGCGCTCCTGCTCTCCGCCCAGTGGGGCTTCCCCTTCTTCGACCCGGGCGACCTCGTCTACGCCGCCGCGCAGGCCGAGGTGAACCACTTCATCTACGCACCCACCAGCGAACCTTTGGCGGGCCTGGGCGATTGGCCGGCCACCTTCATCGCCCAGGGCGCGTGGGACGAGTACCAGGGCCCGCTGGCGTCGTTCAGCGCGTACCGGCGGGCCGGCGGCCGGGCGGAACTGGCGCTGGTCCGCGGTCCGCACTCGGAGAACGAACACGGGCCGGCCAACGTGGCCTACGTACGGGAAAGGTTGGTGCGCTTCGCGGTGGCGACGGTGACCGGGGCGCCGGCCTCCGGGTCCCGGTTCGCCACGCTCCGGGACGCGATCGCGGCGAGCCCGCCGACGTGGGAGCCGTCGACGGTGCCGACCGCGGTCCGGTAGGGGGATGAGGCGGGAGGGCCGGCGGGTGCTGCCGGTCCTCCCGTCCCGCGCGTTTCCCGACGACGCCGAGCTGCGGAAGTCCTTGATCGGACGCTCGGGGGCGCCCGGTTTCGTGTCATGCTTTTCTGACGCCGAGCGACGAGAACCAGCTGCTGGAGCTGCTGGTGCCGCAGGTCGCCCGGGACGTGGCGCTGTCCGTGGTGGCGATCGGGCGTGACGGTGGCTGGCTGCCGCGCTGGGCGCTGGCCAACAGCGAGACCAACATCATGACCGGTGACCCGGTCACCCCGTTCCTGGTCGAGGCCTGGTCCAAGGGCCTGCTGGCCGGGCACGAGCAGGAGGCGTACGCGCTCCTGCGGCAGAACGCCACCGCCCAGCCGCCGGCCGGCTCGCCGTACAACGGGCGGACGGGTCAGGACTTCTACGCCGACCGCGGTTACATTCCGTCCGGGCTGAGCCGGGGCAAGGAGTGCGCCGACAAGGGCGGCGACAACGACTGTGACCACCCGGCCTCGGCCACCCTGGAGTACGCGGCGGCCGACGCGGCGCTCGCCCTGATGGCCAAGGGGCTGGGCCGGACCGCCGACGCGAAGCTGTTCGCCGGGCGTGGGCAGTGGTACCGCAACCTGTGGGACTCCTCGATCAAGCAGTTCCGGCCCCGCACGGTGGACGGGACGTGGTTGACGCCGTACGACCCGGTAGAGGCCGGACACCAGTTCCACGAGGGCGGGGCGTACCAGTACCAGTGGCTGGTGCCGCAGGACCCGGCCGGGCTGGTGCGGCTGATGGGCGGCCGGGCGGCGACCGAGAAGCGGCTGGACGACTTCTTCGTCTACGACAAGCTGCTCACCGATCCGGCCGGCACCGCGCGCGAGGACTGGATCGCCGCGCCGTACGACTACTACGGCAAGGCGACGTACAACCCGAACAACGAACCGGACCTGCTGGCGCCGTACATGTATCTCTGGGCGGGTGACCCGGCGAAGACCGCGACGGTCGTCCGGGCCGCGATGACGCTGTTCACCACCGGCCCTGATGGCATGACCGGCAACGACGACCTGGGCACGATGAGCGCCTGGTACGTCTTCTCGTCCCTGGGCCTCTACCCGACGATGAGCGGCGCCAACTTCCTGGCGCTGTCCAGCCCGCAGTTCCCCAAGGCGACCGTACGGACGGGCGGCAAGACGCTGACCATCACGGCGCCGGGCGCCTCGGACACCAACCGCTACATCCAAGGCATCCGGCTCAACGGCCGATCCGTCGGCAAAACCTGGCTCGACTGGTCAGCGGTGACCCGCGGCGGCACACTCGCCCACACGCTCGGCAAGAAGCCGTCGTCCTGGGGCACGTCGGTCGCGGCCCAGCCGCCGTCGGTGAACAAGGCGCCGGCGGACGGCCGTACCCATGTCGACGCCACCGTGCGCCCGGCCGGCGCGGCCCTGCCCGCCGGCTCGGCCACCGCCCAGCAGGCGGC
>NZ_JBEZGQ010001236.1:0-2205 GCF_040650095.1 Actinoplanes sp. NPDC048791
CTGCGCGCACTGGCGGCTGAACTGGCGTTCGCCCTCGTTGCTCGCGGAGTTGTTGTCGCGCAGGAGTCTGAGGGCGTACTCCTGGCCCCGCAGGCGTACCCGGTGCACGACCGCCTGGGTGCCGCGACCCAGCTCGCCCAGCACTTCGAGCCCGGCGGCGTCGCCGGGCTCGAGCTGCAGCAGGGCCGGCTCAGCCGGCGGAGAAGGCGTGGCACCCACGTTGCCTTTATCGGCCCAGGTCGTCCCCGCTGAAGGATTGGGTCCCGGCGGATCTGCCGGCCGGGCCGGTCAGCCGCACGTCTGCAGGACCGGTCCAGCCGTCACCACCTGCGGGTACAGCGCCCGCGACAGCTCCACCGGGGCCGACTTGCCGGCCACCGAGACCGGCGGCATCTCCTGGTAGACCACCGCGTGGTCGGTCACCGCCCGGGTGGCCGCGCAGACCACCACCGTGTCGTGCGGCGCGTACGCCTGCAGCCGCGCCGCCGTGCTCACCACGCTGCCGCTGACCATCCCGTACCCGCCGTCGCGGGTCTGGTCCAGGTCGACGATGGCATCGCCGGTGGCCAGCCCGACCCGGGTCCGGACCGGGAACCGGCCGGCCAGGAGACGCCCCCGCAGCGCCTCCTGGATCGCCAGGCCGGCCCGGACCGCTCCCACGGCCGCGCAGCTCGTGTCCTCCGGCGTGCCGGGCAACGGCCCGTCCGCCCCGAAGATCGCCATGACCGCGTCCCCGATGAACTTCTCGACCACCCCGCCCGCCGCCCGGACCTCGGCCGACACGGTGGAGAAGTAGTCCATCTGCAGGTCCCGGACGTCCGCGCAGTCCAGCTCGTCGACGATGGCGGTGAAACCCACGATGTCGACGAACAGCACGGTCACTGTCTGTCGCCGGCACCGGATGCCGGCAGTCATTCTGTTCATGCCCCACGCCCCTTCGCCGCATTGGCGAGGCAAACGGTGCCAGCCGGCAGGGGTACAGCGGATCCGCAGAATGACGTATCTGTGACAGCGGGCCCAGCGTCGAATTTGTGACGCAGAACAGTCCGAACCGACGAGAACGTGCTACCCGGATCGGCACTAGGCTGCCACGCATGGCCAGCGAGGGGGACGACGCGCCTATTGTCGGACGTACCGGCACTTTGACCGCGGTTCGCACGGACCTGCTGGACGCCGGTCCCAGCGGCACCGCGGCGGTGTTCGTCACCGGCGAGAGCGGCGTGGGCAAGAGCCGCCTGCTGCGCGAGACGGCGGATGCGCTGCGTGACGCGGGTGTCGCCGTGCTGTCCGGCACCTGCCTGGACATCGGCGACGCCTCTCCCCTGCACCCGGTCCTGCAGGCGCTGCGCCGCGCCGGGGTGCACGCCGACACCGCCCCGGTGGACGCCGCCGCCAACCAGGACGGCGCGGGCGTACTCCTCGAACGGGTCTCCCAGCAGCTGCGTTCGCTGGCCCAGGGCCGGCGGCTGCTGCTCGTGCTCGACGACCTCCAGTGGGCCGACCGCAGCACCCGGCAGCTGCTGCTCTACCTGCTGGCGGGCCTCGGCGAGATCAACCTGTCGGTGCTGGCGGCAGTCCGGGCCGAGTCACTGCACGGCTCCCATCCGCTACGGCGGGTGCTGGCCGAGCTGCGCCGGTTGCGGTCCGTACGCGTGCTCGACCTGGCCCCGCTCGACCAGGAGTCGACCGGTGAGCTGGTCGCCGCGATCGCCGGCACCGACGTGGCCCCGGAGGACGCCGACCGGGTCTACAAGCGCAGCGGCGGCAACCCGTTCGTGGTCGAGGAGCTCTCCCGGGACCTGCGGGACGGCCGGGTCGAGCTGTCGGACACGCTGCGCGAGATCTTCCTGTCCCGGGTCGACGAGCTGCCCCCGCACGCCCACGACGTGGTGCACGCCGTCGCCGCCGGGGTCGAGCCGGTCGAGCACGCCCTGCTGGCCCGGGTCCTGCCGCTGCCGGAGACGGAGCTGATCGAGGCCATCCGGGCCGCGGTCGCGCACCGCTTCGTGACCAGCGCGGCCGACGGCTACCGGCTGCGGCACCAGGTCGTCGCCGAGGTCCTCGAGCACGAGGTGCTGCCGGCCGAGCACGCCGCCCGGCACCGCCGCTACGCCGAGGCGCTGGAGGCTGTGCCCGGCGCCGTCCACCCCGCCCGGCTGGCGCATCCCGGGCGGCCGGCGGGCGAGCCCGCCCGGGCGATGCCCT
>NZ_JBEZGQ010001237.1:0-2201 GCF_040650095.1 Actinoplanes sp. NPDC048791
CGCGACGCGGCCGGGAGCGCCGCCGCGGGCAAGGACACCGCTTCGACGGCGGCCGACAAGGTACGGGCCCTGGAGTCGTCGGTCGGCGAGATCGCCACGGTCAACGCGCTGATCGCGCAGCTGGCCGGGCAGACCAACCTGCTCTCGCTGAACGCGACGATCGAGGCGGCGCGGGCCGGCGAGGCCGGCCGGGGCTTCGGCGTGGTGGCCAACGAGGTCAAGCAGCTGGCCCAGCAGACGGCGGAGTCGGTGGAACGGGTCAACGGCGTGATCCAGGCGATCGTCGCGCAGACCGGCGACGTGGCCAGCACCTTCGGCCATACCACGTCGGCGGTGGCCGGCCTGTACGAGGTCCAGACCGACATCGCGGCGGCGATGCAGGAGCAGGCCGCCGTGCTGGCCGAGGTCACCCGCCAGCTGGCCACGGCGACGTCGGCGGCCGAGCAGGTCCTCGCCGGCCTGGAGGAACTCGCCGTCCCGGCCTGAGCCGGCCGTCAGATGGTGCGCAGGTCCAGGGCGTGCCAGACGACCGCGTCCAGGTTGCCGGTCGACCACCACAGCATGCCGCCCCGGTACGACACCGAGCCGGCGTCCGGGCTGATCTCCACCGTCCGGCGGGTGGCGATCTCCACCGCGATCAGCTCGTTGTTGCCGGTCAGCTCCGAGTTGGGGCCGATCCGGGAGAGCACCTCGAAGCGGTCCAGCGGCGCCACGTCGACGATCACGGTCGCGGCGGTGTCACCGGCGATACGGTGCCGGTCGCTGCCGTCGGGACGCATCAGCTCGATGCGGCTGAGCCCGTCCCCGGTCAGCGACGCCACCCGGCACCAGGCCGGGCTGCAGGCCGTGATGGCCCGGTCCCGGGCACGGCCGATCGGGCTGTCCCGGCCGGTGCCCAGGTTGCGCAGCAGGGTGCTGCCCGAGCTGTCGTTGACCCCGTTGACCAGCCACGGCCACGCCGACAGCTTCCACGTGCCGGGCTCCCGGCGGACGTCCACCGGCCCGCCGGTCAGCGCGACCGAGCGGAGCTGGGTGACGTCACCGGTGGCCGCGGCCACCCAGTGCACCCGGCCGTCGGCGATCACCAGGTCGTACTGCGACTGGTAGAACTCGGCCCGGCCCAGGTCGGCGGTCAGCTCGCGCGGCGGCCGGGCGTCGCGCAGGCCGGCCGTGAACAGCCGCAGCTTGCCGCCGTCGGTGCTCTCCACCCAGGCCAGCACGTCGCCGGAGACGGTCAGCGCCTGGAAGGACGGGTGTTCCGCCCGGGGCAGCCGCCGGAGCTGGCGGACCGTACCGTCCGCGCCGACGCGGACCAGGCGCAGGTAGCGGTCGTCGGTGCTCGCCGCGGTGCCCAGGGAGGTGCGGGCGTCGAGGAACAGGCCCGGACGGTACTCGGCGCCGTCCGGCAGGGTCGCCTGCACGGTGCCGCGCTGTGCCTGTGGCCAGGCGACCGCCGCGGTGACCGGCGCTGCGGGCTGCGCGTTGCCGCCGGCCGGCAATGCCAGCAGCGCTGCGCTCGCCACGAGCGCGGCAGCGAGGCCGAGCCGCGTGCGCGTGGTGCTCATGTCGCGTCGACCTCCACCGGCGTCCGTGGCTGCCGATGATAGCCACGGTGCCGGGCCCACCGATTCCGGCGGCCTGCTGCAGGATGCAGACGGCATCCGCGCCGCACCGGGGAAAGAGCCAAAAGGCGCCCGGCCTGATACCCGAGACATTTCCGCATTTCGATCTGTTGTCGGCGGCTGGACCCCACCGCAGGCTGTATCCGGCCGACGTGTTCCGGCGGCCTCATCGACGGGGGAAACGATGTTCTCGAGGACTCGGGCCGCGGCCGTGCTCGCCGCGCTCACTCTGACCGGGCCGGCGGTGCTGACGCCCACACCGGCCCTGGCCGCCACCACACCCAACGCCGTGATCACCTGGAACGTCCACGCGCAGACGGCCATCTACGAGGTCGCCCGCCAGTCACCCAACGTGACCGGGCGCAGCTTCGCGATGGTGCAGGGAGCCGTGTACGACGCGGTGAACGCGGTTGCCGGGACGCCGTACCAGCCGTACCTGATCGCTCCGCGCAGCCGGCGCGGCGACTCGGCCGACGCCGCTGTCGCCGGCGCGGCCTACCGGGTGCTGGTCTCGCTCTTCCCGGCCCAGACGGCCGCCCTGACCGCCCAGTACGACCAGGCGCTCGCGGCCATCCCCGA
>NZ_JBEZGQ010001238.1:0-2200 GCF_040650095.1 Actinoplanes sp. NPDC048791
CACGGACCGGTGGTGGACGTCCGCCTCCGCGGCCGCGACGCGGACCTGGTGGTCACCGAGCCGGCGCCGGAACCCGACCTCGACCAGCAGCCGGCCCCGGCGCCACCGCCGGACGGTGGTGACCTCGCCCGGCTGACCCTGCGCATGCCGGAAGCGCTCAAGACCCACGTCGAGCAGTCCGCGGCGGCCGAGGGCATCTCGGTCAACGCCTGGCTGGTGCGCGCGGTGACCGCGGCGGCCGGCAGCACCCCGGCCCAGCCGCCACGCCGGGGCCGCCCCGGCAAGCGCATCACCGGCTTCGCCCAAGCCTGACCTGCTGTTTTCAACTGAAGGGAAAAGACCATGTACGAGTTCGACCGCTCCACCCCCGTGACGGTGTCCCTGCGCGTGCAGCGGGGCACGGCTGAACTGGTGGCCGAGAACAGGCCCGACATCCAGGTGCAGATCGAGCCGGAGGACGGCGCCGAGGACCGCTTCACGGTGGCGTTGGAAGGCGACACGCTGGTCGTGCACGGGCCGGAGTCGACGTGGGACTGGCGCCGTACCCCGAAGGTCCGGGTCCTGGTCCGGGTGCCGCTGGACAGCGCGCTGGCGGCCAAGTCGGCGTCGGCCGACGTCCGCGCGACCGGCCGCTGGTCGAGCGCGCAAGTGAACGCGGCGTCGGCGGATGTGTTCGTGGACGAGGTCACCGGGGACGCGTCGCTGAAGGCGGCGAGCGGTGAGGTGGCGGTCAACCGGGTCGGTGGGTCGCTGCGGATCAGCAGCTCGTCCGGCGACCTGAAGGTGGGTGACGTCAACGGTGACGTCAAGGCGGACACCGCGAGCGGGGGCATCGAGATGCGGCGGGTCGGCGGGTCGCTGCAGGCGGGTACGGCATCGGGCGATGTCGAGGTGGGGGTGGTCAGCCGAGGCAAGACCCGCTTGGTGACGGCCTCCGGCGACGTCTCGGTCGGGGTGGCCGCGGGGACCGGGGTCTGGCTCGACCTGAACACGGCCTCGGGATCGACGACGAGCGACCTGGCGATGGGTGGCGGGCCGGCGGAGGGTGTGCAGGAGGCGGCGTTGGAGCTGCGGGTGCGGACCGCGAGCGGGGACATCGACGTGCACCGGGCGATGGGCGACCTGCGCGCCGCTGCTTGACCTTTCGGCCGGATACTGGCGGCGTTCGAGTCCCGGCTCGTGGCCTGCCGGATGCGGCGCCGGCCGGCCGCCGGGTGGTCGGATCGGCGGTCAGCCGCCGGGGCGGACCAGGCCGGTCTCGTAGGCCAGGACGACGGCTTGGACGCGGTCACGGAGGCCCAGCTTCGTCAGCATGTGGCCCACATGGGTCTTCACCGTCGTCTCGCTGACCGTGAGGGCCCGGGCGATCTCCGCGTTCGAGTGGCCCTTGGCCACGTGGGCGAGCACCTCACGCTCCCGGTCGGTCAACGTCTTGAGCGCGGGCGCGGCCGCCGTCGTGGCCGGCGCGGGCAGAGCCTCGGCCAGCCGGGTGAGCAGCCGGGCAAGAATCGCCGGCGCCACCACGGCGCCCCCGGCCGCGACGGTACGGACAGCAGCAACCAGCTCCGCCGGCGGCACGTCCTTGCACAGGTAACCCATGGCGCCGGCCGCCACCGCCCCGGCGACCTGCTCGTCGGCGTCGTACGTCGTCAGGATCAGCACCCGGACCGGCAACCCGGACTCGACGATCGCACGGGTCACGGCCAGGCCGTCCAGCCGGGGCAAGCGGAGATCCATGAGTACGACATCGGGCAGCAGGCGCCGAGAGAGATCGACGGCTTCGAGTCCGTCACCGGCCTCACCGACAACGGTGACGCCGCCACTGGTGGCGAAGGCCATCCGCAGGCCGGACCGCAGCATCGGCTGATCGTCGACGAGCAGGACGCGCACCGGCCGCCCGTTCGCCAGGGCAGCCGGAGCCGTGCCGTTGACCCCCGTCACCGCTTTTGCCTCTCCGCTCAGCCGGCCTTGATGCTTGGGCCGCTCTGCTCGGGGCCGTGGCCGGCCCCGCGCCCACCCTAGGGGATCGTGCAGTGATCACGGCCCTGACGTGTCGTCCTTCGGACGCGCGGGGCGTGGGGTGTGCTCGGGGTAGCTCTGCGGTGACGGGGCGCTTCGGGGGAGCCGCCGGTGGCGCAGGACGGACCGGGCGGGTTTCGGCCGCGCTTGGCGGGCTGGGACCGCGACGGGCGGGCCTGGT
>NZ_JBEZGQ010001239.1:0-2199 GCF_040650095.1 Actinoplanes sp. NPDC048791
GTTCGCCGCCGCCCCGGGAGACGCGCTGATCGCACCGCAGGACGCCGTCATCGCCATTACGTCGTACCGGGAGTGGCTCGCCCGCTGATCCCGGCCGGGCCCGCACGGCGGCACCGTGCGGGTCCGGCGCCGGTCAGGACACCGCCGCGATCTTGTCGGGGTTGACCATCCACAGCAGCTGGTCGATGCCCTCGGCCGACGCGCTGATGGTGAGCAGGCCGTAGACAGCACCATCTCGGCGGAACACCGCGGCGGGCTGCCCGTTGGTGGTCGCCCACTGCACGTCGATGTCGTCCCAGAACCACGTCGAGATCGCCGCGAGGAACTTCGCCACCCGCTCCGCGCCAACCACCGGCTGACGGGCGACCCGGTGCGCCCCGTTGCCGTCGGACACGCTGGTGACGTCCGCTGCGAAGAGCTTCTCCAGCGCGCTCAGGTTCCCGGAACGGGCCGCCGCGATGAACGTCGTCAGCAGCTCCTTCTGCGCGTCCGCGCTCACCGGCGTACGGCGCTCCGCGGTCACGTGCTTACGGGCGCGGCTGACCAGCTGACGCACCGCGGGCTCGGTCGACCGGAGGATGTCGGCGATCTGCGCGTACGGGTAGTCGAAGGCCTCGCGCAGCACATAGGCCGCGCGTTCGCTGGGGGTGAGCTTCTCCATAAGCAGCAGGGTCGCGAGCTCAAGCGCCTCACCGCGCTCCGCGCCCAGGTACGGGTCCGCGCTCGTGTCGACAGGCTCGGGCAGCCACGGCCCGACGTAGGTCTCACGCCGCACCCGCGCCGACTGCAGAGCGTTGATGGCCAGCCGGGTGGCGGTCGTCGCGAGGAACGCGCCCGGGTTGACGACCACGCTGCGGTCGCTCGTCTGCCAGCGCAGCCAGACGTCCTGCACCAGATCCTCGGCCTCGGTGGCACTGCTGAGCATCCTGTACGCGATGCCGAACAGCCGTGGCCGCACCTCCTGGAAGACGGCCGTCGCGTCCCGCAGGTCCTCCGTCACCCCGACCCCCGTTCGGTCCTTGTCAGGTCTGCACCCAGCGCTTGACCAGCGTCGTGACCTGCGCCTGGCGCGCGGAGACGGCCGTCAGGTCGGGGAAGTCGATGACCGCGCGGTCGGGCGCCGGCCAGGTCATCAGACCGGCGGGGTCGTCGAAGGTGAAGCCGGCGCTGTCGGCCCGGACCTTCGCCCCGCGGTGGAAGATCAGCTGGAGCCGGCCGCGGGGTTGCAGGCGGAAGGTGACCCGGTCCTCGCCGCCGTGGCGGAAGCTCGGGGCGTTCCACTTCACGTGTTCGGAGATGGCCGGGTCGCAGGCCAGGATCGCGGTTCTGAGCTGCAGGACGCCGTCCTTGAGCGGATGCTGGAGCTCCGTCAGATACTGCTCGACGTCGGGCGACGGAGTGCCCATCCGGGTCAGGACGCCTGGCTGACGGGGGTGCCGGCCAGCCACACCTCGGCCAGCTCGCTCAGCGGGATGTCGAGGACCTCGCTCAGGCTGACCACCGTGCCGAACGCCGGCGCCGGGAGCCGGCCCACCTCGATCTTGCGCAGCGTCTCGGGTGAGATGCCGGCCGCCAAAGCCACCTCGACGAGGCTGCGGCCCGTTCGCGCGGCCCGGAGGGCGGCGCCGAGTCGCCGGCCGGCGGCGATCTGTTCGGCGGTGAGCGGTTGGCGAACCATGCCAGCAGGATAGTCCCCCGGGGCGCCCCCGGCCGAGCGTGGTATAAAAATACCGCATTCGGAGAGGGAGGCTGTCGTGATCGAGCTCAAATCCCCCGCAGAGGTGGAACAGATGGCCGTGACCGGCCGGTTCGTCGGCGAGTTGCTGGCCGAGCTCGGCGCGGCCACCGCCGTCGGGGTCAACCTGATGGACCTCGAGCACCTCGCCCGCCGGCGGATCAAGGAGCGCGGTGCCGAGTCCTGCTACTGGGACTACGCGCCCTCGTTCGGCCGGGGCCCGTTCCGCCACGTGCTGTGCCTGTCGGTCAACGACGCGGTGCTGCACGGCCTGCCGCACGACTACGTGCTGCGCGACGGCGACCTGCTCAGCATCGACATGGCGGTCACCATCGACGGCTGGGCCGCCGACTCCGCGCTGTCGGTCGTCGCCGGCACCCCCGACCCGGCCGACCTCAAGCTGATCGAGGCCACCGAGGTCGCGCTCGCCGCCGGGGTCGCGGCCGCCCGGCCCGGCGGCCACC
>NZ_JBEZGQ010001240.1:0-2196 GCF_040650095.1 Actinoplanes sp. NPDC048791
CGGATCCCGCCGCCGGCGCTTCGGCGGCGGCCTGGTCGACGTGGCCCCGCTGCCCGAGCGCGATCCCGCCACCGCGATCATGGCCGTGGCCGAGGTGCCCGAGGACAAGCGGTACTGCGCCAAGTGCGGCAGTCCGGTCGGCCGGGCCCGCGGTGACCGGCCCGGACGCACCGCCGGTTTCTGCCCCTCCTGCGGCGAGGCGTTCAACTTCACCCCCAAGCTCGGCAAGGGCGACCTGGTCGGCGGGCAGTACGAGGTGATCGGCGCGCTGGCCCACGGCGGCCTCGGCTGGATCTACCTGGCCAACGACAAGCGCGTCTCGAACCGCTGGGTGGTGCTCAAGGGCCTGCTCAACTCCGGCGACGAGGACGCGCTCGCGGCGGCGGTGGCCGAGCAGCGCTTCCTGGCCGAGGTCGAGCACCCGAACATCGTCAAGATCTACAACTTCGTGGAGCACGAGGGCGCCGGCTACATCGTCATGGAGTACGTCGGCGGGGAGTCGCTCAAGGGCATCCTCAAGGACCGCCGTACGGCCGGCAACAACCAGCCGGACCCGCTGCCGGTGGACCAGGCGCTGGCCTACGTCCTGGAGATCATGCCGGCGTTCGGCTACCTGCACGACCGCGGCCTGATCTTCTGCGATTTCAAGCCGGACAACGTCATCCAGACCGGCGACCAGGTCAAGCTCATCGACCTCGGCGGCGTCGTGCACATCGACGACCAGGACGCCGCGCTGTACGGCACGCTCGGCTACCAGGCACCGGAGATGGCCACGGCCGGCCCGTCGATCCAGTCCGACCTCTACACCATCGGGCGCACCCTGGCCGTGCTCACCACCGACTTCCGCGGCTACCAGAGCACCTTCAAGGCCAGCCTGCCCGACCGCGGCGAGTTCGAGGTCTACCAGCGCCACGAGTCCTTCTACCGGCTGCTGCAACGGGCCACCCGTACGGACCCGGCCGAGCGGTTCGTCGACGCCGGCGAGATGACCGAGCAGATGCTGGGCGTGCTGCGCGAGGTGCTCGCCGCCGACGGCGACCCCCGCCCGGCCACCTCCCGGCTGTTCACCGGCGAGCTGCGCACCGACCCGCGCAGCGACGAGCCGAACTGGCGGTTCCTGCCCGCCCCGATGATCGACCTGACCGACCCGGCCGCCGCCTTCCTCGCCTCGGTGACCGTCACCGAGCCGCAGGAGGTCCTCATGCTGCTCGGCAAGGCCCCGGAGAACACCCTCGAGGTGCAGCTGCGGGCCCTGCGCGCGCTGATCGACCTGGGTGCGGCGGGCAGCGGCCGGGACGCCTTCGCCGACGCGGCCCGGATGCGCGACACGATCGCGGCGAACGCCGGCGGGGACTGGCGGGTCGCCTGGTACGACGGGGTCCTGGCGCTGGCCTCCGGCGACCTGCCCCGGGCCCAGGAGCAGTTCGACGCGGTCTACTCGGCGCTGCCCGGCGAGCTCGCGCCCAAGCTGGCCCTGGGCCTGACGCTGGAGCTGGCGGGGCGCCCGGCCGAAGCGGCGGCCTACTACGACGTGGTGAGCCGCACCGACCCGGCGTACACGACCGCGGCGGCGGGACTGGCCCGGTGCCGGCTCGCCACCGGGGACCGGGACGGGGCCGTGGAGGCGTACAACCGGGTGCCGGGGACCTCGGCGGCGTACCGCAGCTCCCAGGTCGGCGCCGTCCGGGCCCTGGTCCGCTCGCACCCGGCGGCGGCGGCCGACGTGGCTGCCCTGGCGGCCGCGGCCGCCCTGATCGACCGGCTGGAGATGGAGGCCGCGCAGCTCGCCGCGCTCCGGGCCGAGCTGCTGGAACGGGCGCTGAGCACGCTGACCGGGGGCACCCCCGTGCCGGGCGCGGTGCTGGGCACGCCCGGCGCCACGCATGCCGGGGAGCGGGACGTACGCTTCGCGCTGGAGGGCGCGTACCGGGAGATGGCCCGGGCCGCCCACGGGCCGGAGAAGATCCGGCTGGTGGACCTGGCCAACGCGGCCCGGCCGAGGACCCGCACGTGAGGTGGGCATGATCGACTGCACCGAACCACGCCCGCCGGCGGCCGGCCACGGCCGTGCCCGTCCGGGCCGGCCGAGCAGGCCGAACGCGGGTGGCACCGCATGAGCTCCCGCCCGGTCTGCCCCTCGTGCGGGGATGAGCGCGCCGCCGGGGCCGCTTTCTGCGAGAGCTGCGGCAAGCCGCT
>NZ_JBEZGQ010001241.1:0-2192 GCF_040650095.1 Actinoplanes sp. NPDC048791
GGCTGTGGCCCGGGCCCTGGCCAACGAGCCGCTGCTGCTGGTGGCCGACGAACCCACCGGCCAGCTCGACTCGGACACCGGCCGCTCGATCATGGACCTGCTCCGCGCGGTGGTCGACGCGCACGGCATGACCGCGCTGGTCGCCACTCACGACACGAGCCTGATGGACCGCGCCGACCGCGTGCTGACCCTGCGCGACGGTGCCCTCGTCGACTGACCGGTGAACGGACCCGGGTGTTCCACGGGTGCGAAAGCTCCGGCCGGTGGAGCAGGGTGGGTCCCATGGCTACCAAAATGACTACGCGGCGGCGTCGCACGCGGTGACGACCGCGGAGGCGGGAGCGCTCTTCGGCCGGCTCGGTGCCATGAACGCCGCCTTCACCGGGCTGTTCCTGGACGTGGAGGAGAAGGAGGCGGGACGACCCGGCGGGTCAGGCCGAGGCGGTGGATCTGCCGGGGCGGGGCAGCGCGTCGCGGAGCTGGCGGCGTGAGGTGATGTCGAGTTTCGTGAAGACCTTGCGCATGTGCCATTCCACGGTGCGGGCGCTGATGAAGAGTTCGGCGCCGATCTCCGGGTTGGTGCGGCCGTCGGCCGCCTGCCGGGCGATCTGCCGCTCCTGAGCCGTGAGCTCCAGGTGGGTCTCCATGACGCGCTTGCGGGCCGTCTCGCCGGTGGCCGCCAGCTCCCGGCGGGCCCGTTCGGCAAAGCCTTCCACGCCCATCGCGGAGAGCATCTCGAAGGCCGTCCGCAGGTGCTCGCGCGCGTCGATCCTGCGTTTGCGCCGGCGGAGCCACTCGCCGTAGAGCAGGTGGGCCCGGGCCAGCGCGAGCCGGATGCGGGTCTGCCCGAGCTTGCCGATCGCCTCCCGGTACAGCGGCTCGGCCGCGTCGCCGTCGGTGAGCAGGGCGGTCATCGCGGCCTGGAGGCCCAGTCCCCAGTCCGTGCCGGCCGCCTGGGTGATCCGGGACAGCCGCCTGAGCGCCTCGGCGCCCCGTTCCGGCTGCCGGCTGTGGTGTGCTGCCTCCACGAGTTCGGCCAGCGCCCAGGTGTTGCCGCCGAGGTCCTCGGGCAACACGGTGGCGCGCTCCGCCGCACTCAGCGCCTGCTCGTAGCGGCCCAGGCCGTTGTACAGCAGGGCGCCGGCGTAGTTCGAGATCACCACGGCCAGTCCCTGCCCGTGCGCCCGCGAGTCGGAGATCGCCGTTTCGATCAGGTCGAGGGCGTCACCCTCCCGGCCGCGGGTGGCGGCGAAATTCAGGGACGCGTACGGCCCGAGCTGACCGCCGAGCAGTTCGGTGACCCGGCCGACCTCGTCGTTGAGCTGGGCGGCCTCGTGCAGCTCCCCGGCGCAGACGTGCACAGCGCTGCGCGTGCTCAGGGCGATCGGCAGCAACGGCAGGACCCCGAGGTCACGCACGAGACGGACGTGCCGGTCGGCCAGGTTCAGCCAGGCTGTGTCGTCCCACAGCTCCATCGCCGTCATGCCCGCGAACCAGAGCCATTGCAGGCCGACCCCGGGCGGCAGCTCGGGACCGTTGAACGCGGCCACCGCTTGCTTCAGCGTCGCCTTGGCCGCGGCCATGCCTTCGGTGTACCGCACCGCCAGCCCGTCCACGAGCAGGTCGATGGCCCGTACCGGCTCGGGTGCCGCCGGAGCGGCCCGCGCCGCCCGGGCCACCTCGCTGACCATGGCGCCGTCGCCGTCCGCGGCGAACCTGACCGCGGCGAGGGCCTCCAGGTAGGTGTCCCGGGCCAGTCGGACGTCCAGCGGTTCCAGCCGGCGGGCCGCGCTGAGCAGCATCGGCGGGGCGTCGGCCCCGAACGTGGTCGCGAAGGTGATCTGCGCCCGCAGCAGGTCTCCCTGCGCCTGCTCGAACGCGGTCAGCGGCCCCGAAGCGGCCTGGGCGAGCAGGGCCAGCGACGACTCGAAGGCCCCGGCCTGGCGATGTGCCTGCGCCGCGGCCAGCGCCCGCCGGGCCCGCAGACGTGCGTCGACGCTCAGCCGGGAAGCGTGTTCGAGGAACGTGGCGGCCGCGGCCACCCCGCCGCGGGTCTGCGCCCGTGCGGCCGAGGACTCCAGCTCGTCGGCCACGCCGTCGTCCGTACCGGTGGCCGCGTTGGCCCGGTGCCAGGCCCGGCGGTCCGGGTCCACCGCCGGGTCGGTGGCCTCGGCCAGCGCCTCGTGCACGCT
>NZ_JBEZGQ010001242.1:0-2186 GCF_040650095.1 Actinoplanes sp. NPDC048791
GGTGTACCCGATCTCGGCCAGCTCGGCCAGGCTGGCGTCCAGGTAGATGGTGAGCTGTTTGCGCAGGGTGTTCAGCTGCACGCTGATCTTGACGCGCGCCACCCGGGCGAGCCGGCGGCCGCCCTTGGACGCCTCGGCCGGTGAGGCCAGGACGGCGGAGCTGCCGACCACGGCGGCACCGGCCGCGGCGGCGCCCAGAAGATGACGGCGGCTGACGGTGGACTCGTTCTGCATCGCTTGCACTGCCTCCCGGTAGGTGGTGCGGGAATGACGTGGGCGCACGGCATCGGCCGCTCGGGCGGCGGCTCTCGGGGAGCCCTGCGCCACGTCGGAGCACTTTTGTTGCATCGAAGTCGTTCGCTTGCTGATGTTAATGGTTTGTTTCGCTCAAGTGGCGAAAAGAATCTTCGAAATATGCAAAAGTTTTGCTGCGGCACGCGATAAGTGCCCGCCAAAGCCGTGGATCAGACGATGTGGACAGGCCGGACATCGCCCGTTCCGAAGGCCTTCGCCCAGCTCACCGACTACTGATCGGTGGTTGTGGACGGTCACACCCCACCGTGCCCGCACCGCGGGCGCGGGACAAGCGGTATACGTCAGGCCGTGACGGCGCGACGCTGGGCGGCGAGCAGCCGGGTGAAGTCCTCGGCGGGCATCGGGCGGGCCAGGTGGTAGCCCTGGCCCAGGGTGTATCCCAGCAGGCGCAGCTGCTCGGCCTGGGCCTCGTTCTCGATGCCTTCGGCCACTGTGTCCAGGCCCAGCGCGTTCGCCAGCTGGATGACCGCGCGGGCGACCGCCTGGCGGGCGTCGCGGCCACCGGCCTCGGTGTCCTCGATCTCGATACCGTCCACGAAGGACTTGTCGAGCTTGACGATCGCCGCCGGGAACGAGCGCAGCAGGCTCAGCGACGACTCGCCCGTGCCGAAGTCGTCCAGGGCCAGCGCCACGCCGAGCCGGTCGAGCTCGTGCAGGGTGCGCGACACCTGGCTGCCGCGCAGCACCGCGGACTCGGTCAGCTCCAGCACCAGGCGGTCGGTGGGCAGGCCGGAATCGGCCAGCGCGGCCAGCACGTCGCTGACGAAGTCGGGATCGTGCAGCTGGCGGGCCGAGACGTTGACGCCCGGCTTCTGCAGCGAGTCCGGGCCGAACTCGGCCAGCCAGGCGGCCATCTGCCGGCACGTCTCGCGCAGCACGAACCGGCCCAGCTCGACGATCAGGCCGGTGCGCTCGGCGACCGGGATGAACTCGACCGGCGACACCGGGCCGCGGACCGGGTGGTCCCAGCGCACCAGCGCCTCGACCCCGACGATCTTGCCGTCGGCCAGCGCGACCACCGGCTGGTAGACCACCCGGAACTCGCCCTCGTCCAGGCCCCGGCGCAGCTCGCCGCCGAGCTGGATGTGGGCCAGGATCGGCTCCTCCATGCCCGGCACGTAGCGCACGTAGCCGGCCTTGCCGTGGCCCTTGGCGGCGTACATGGCCACGTCGGCGTCGCGCAGCACGCTGTCCAGGGTCGCGCCCGGCGCCGCGGTCGCGATGCCGATGCTGGCCTGCACCAGCAGCCGGTGCTCGCTGATCGGCCGGGTCAGCGCGTCCAGCACCCGCTGGGCGACGGTCTCCCCCACCGTGGTGCCGCCGGTCAGCAACACGGCGAACTCGTCACCGCCGATGCGCACCGGCAGGCCGTCGGCCCCGCACTGCTCACGCAGCACGTCGGCCACCGCGACCAGCAGGCGGTCACCGACGTCGTGGCCGAGCGAGTCGTTGACCGTCTTGAAATCGTCCAGGTCGACCAGCAGCACGGTCGCGGAGGCCTCGTTGACCAGCGCGGCGTGCAGCACGCCGCGGAACCGGGCCCGGTTGGCCAGCCCGGTCAGGCTGTCGTGGCTGACCTCGTGCTGCAGCCGCACCTCCTGGCCCCGGATGTCACTGAGCAGCCGCTTGTTGTCCCGGAAGGCCACGAACTGCCGGGCCGTGACCAGGACGCTGACCAGCACGGCGGCGATCAGCGAGACCCGGCCGGGCCACTGCAGCGGCCCGGCGGCCACGGCGATCAGCGGCAGGTCCGCGGCCGCGATGGCCAGGTACGGCAGCAGCGGCCCAGGCATTGTCGAATCTGTTCCGGTAGGAGCTAACGGTTTCGGGATCCTGCACGATCCGGTCGGTGGTGCCGGACTCGCGGTAGA
>NZ_JBEZGQ010001243.1:0-2186 GCF_040650095.1 Actinoplanes sp. NPDC048791
CTGGTGGCGACCACCGTGCTGCTCGGCGCCGCCCGCCGCATGCTCACCCGCGATCCCGCCGAGGCCGAGGCGCTGCTGGAACGCGCGCAGAGCTCGGCCGAGCTGGCCCTGGCCGAGCTGCGCGCGGTGGCCCGGGGCATCCTGCCGCCGGTGCTGGCCGACCGCGGCCTGGCCGGCGCGCTGAACGGGCTGGCCACCGACAGCGCCGTGCCGTGCCGGATGGAGGTCGACGTACCGGACCGCTGCGCCGCCTCCGTCGAGTCCACCGCCTACTTCGTGGTGGCCGAGGCCCTGACCAACATCGCCAAGCACAGCGGAGCCACCCAGGCCACGGTCGAGGTGCGCAGCAGCGGCGGCCGGCTCCGGCTGCGCATCACCGACAACGGCCGGGGCGGTGCCGACGAGACCGGCGGCTCGGGCCTGATCGGCATCCGGCGCCGTATCGAGGCCCTCGACGGCACCCTGACCATGACCAGCCCGCCCGGCGGGCCGACAACCCTGGAGGTGGAGCTGCCGTGCGGATTGTGATCGCCGAGGACGATGCCCTGTTGCGGGAGGGACTGGCGTTGCTGCTGCGCGCCGAGTCGCTGGACGTGGTCGCCACCGCGGGCACCCCGGACGCCTTCCTGGCGGCCATCGACGAGCACGCTCCGGACGTGGCCATCGTCGACGTGCGGATGCCGCCGACGCACTCCGACGAGGGGATCGTGGCGGCGGTCGAGGCCCGGCGGCGCCGGCCCGGCCTGGCGGTGCTGGTGCTGTCCGCGTACGTCGAGCAGATGTTCGCCACCGAGCTGCTCGCCGGCGGGGCCCGGGGCCTGGGTTACCTGCTCAAGGAGCGGGTGGGCCGGGTCGAGGAGTTCCTGGAGGCGCTGCACCGGGTGGCCGGCGGCGGCACGGCCGTCGATCCTGAGGTGGTGGCCCAGCTGTTCGCCCGGACCCGCCCGGACTCGCGGCTGGACCGGCTCAGCCCGCGCGAGCGCGACGTGCTGGCACTGATGGCCGAGGGGCTGGGCAACCTGGCCATCGCCGAGCGGCTCTTCGTCAGCGAGGGAGCCGTGCACAAGCACATCCGCAGCATCTTCAACAAGCTCGACATGGCGCCCGACGACCGCTCGGACCGCCGGGTCGCCGCCGTCCTGCGCTACCTGGACGGCCGCGAGCGCGCAGCCTGAACGCCGGCGGCCGGGCCCGTGGGCCCGGCCGCCGTGCTCACGCGTTCTGCTCGTCGCGCCAGGCCAGCCACTGCTTCAGCGGGCCCAGATCGGGCTTCGGCCCACCGACGCCGACGGTGAAGAGCGAGACGCCCTTCTCGCGCAGCTCGGGGCCGCCCGCCGACGGATCGCCCTTGGGGGCGCCGGCCGACACCTCGATCTCGGCGGCGTCGCGACCCACGTCCGCGCAGTGCCCGCGCAGCACCCCGAGCTTGCGTTCGATGGTCTCGGCGTCACCGAAGCTGTGCCAGATGTCGGCGTGCTTGGCGACCAGCTTGAGCGTCTTCTTCTCGCCACCGCCGCCGATCAGCACCGGGATGTCCCGGGTCGGCGGCGGGTTGAGCTTGCCCCAGCGGGACTCGATCCGCGGCAGCGCCTCGGCGAGGTCGTCGAGCCGGCCACCGGCGGTGCCGAAGTCGTAGCCGTACTCCTGGTAGTCCTTCTCGAACCAGCCGGAGCCGATACCGAGGATGAGCCGGCCGTCGCTGATGTGGTCGACCGTGCGGGCCATGTCCGCCAGCAGCTCCGGGTTGCGGTAGCTGTTGCAGGTGACCAGGGCGCCGATCTCGACGCGGGAGGTCGCCTCGGCCCAGGCGGCGAGCATCGTCCAGCACTCGAAGTGCAGACCCTCGGGCTCGCCGTAGAGCGGATAGAAGTGGTCCCAGTTGAACAGCACGTCGACGCCGAGCTCCTCGGCCTCGGCCGCCGTGCGGCGGATGGTGGCGTAGTCCATGTGCTGGGGCTGGAGCTGCAGCCCGATCCTTACCGGCCTGGAGGTCATGATCGCAGCCTAATCCCGTACGGAGTGTGATCTACCGCTCGGGGGATTCTCAAGGTCAGCACAGGTTCGTATCGCAAGATGGTGACCATGCGTAGACGGACAATGCTGGCCGGACTGGCCGCCACCGCCGGCGCCGGCGCCCTGACGGCGTGCACGTCGCCGAGCGGCCCGGGCGGGTCGGCCACGGCCTC
>NZ_JBEZGQ010001244.1:0-885 GCF_040650095.1 Actinoplanes sp. NPDC048791
ACCACCCGTACGGTCGCGATCGTGCAGGGCAACGTGCCCCGGCTCGGGCTGGACTTCAACGCCCAGCGCGCGGCGGTGCTGCTCAACCACGTCCGGGCGACCGAGAAGCTCGCCGAGGACGTCCGCGCCGGCCGGCAGCGGCAGCCCGAGCTGGTGATCTGGCCGGAGAACGCCAGCGACATCGACCCGCTGCGCAACCCCGACGCGGCCCAGCAGATCGCCGGGGCGGCCACCGCCATCGGCGTGCCGATCCTGCTCGGGGCGGTGCTGCGCGGCGACATCGAGGGCGAGATCCGCAACGCCGGCATCCTGTGGCAGCCGGTCACCGGCCCCGACCTGGACCAGGTCTACATCAAGCGGCACCCGGTGCCGTTCGCCGAGTACATGCCGCTGCGCCCGATCGCCCGGGTGGTCAGCGACAAGGTCGACCTGGTGAAGAACATGGTCGCCGGCAGCACCCCGGGCGTCGTCCGGACCCCGGCGGCGACCATCGGCGACGTGATCTGCTTCGAGGTCGCCTACGACTCGGTCGTGCGGGACACCGTCACCGGCGGGGCGCAGATCCTGGCCGTGCAGACCAACAACGCCACCTTCAACGAGGCCGAGGCCCGCCAGCAGCTCGCCATGGTGCAGCTGCGCGCCGTCGAGCACGGCCGGGAGGCGCTGATGGTGTCGACGGTGGGAGTGTCCGCTTTTGTCGGCACGGCCGGTCAGGTGTACTCGTCCACCGGGTTCAACGTGCCGGGTGTGGTCCTGCGTGACATGCGGGTGGACGGACCGCGTACGCTGGCGACTCGTTTGGGGCATTGGCCGGAGCTGGCGGCCGTCGCCCTGGCCGTGCTCGTCCTTGTGGCGGCAGCGCCCTTGCGGGGGCGCCGCCGCGAC
>NZ_JBEZGQ010001244.1:895-2182 GCF_040650095.1 Actinoplanes sp. NPDC048791
GCCCGCCGTGGGGCCCCCCCGCCCGTGCCGCGGGCCCCCCCGCCCCGACCGGGCGGCGGCCGCAGAGTCGACGACGGAGGAACGGTGAGCGACGCGAACCCGACGGTCTCGGGCGCGGAAGGATACCCGGGGGTCGGACGTGTCCTCGTGGTCATCCCGACCTACAACGAGGCGGACAACATCCGGCTGATCACGCGGCGGGTCCGCGAGGCCGTGCCGAGCGTCGACATCCTCATCGCCGACGACAACTCTCCCGACGGCACCGGTGACATCGCCGACGAGATCTCCGCCGCCGACGACCACATCTTCGTGCTGCACCGCGCGGGCAAGGAAGGCCTCGGCGCCGCCTACGTCGCCGGGTTCGCCTGGGCGAAGAACAAGGGCTACGACGCGGTCGTGGAGATGGACGCCGACGGCTCGCACGCCCCCGAGGAGCTGCACAAGCTGCTCGACGTGCTGCGTGACACCGACGCGGTGCTCGGCACCCGCTACATTCCCGGCGGCAGCGTGCACAACTGGCCGCTGCACCGGCTGCTGCTGTCGCGCGGCGGCAACATCTACATCCGGATGGCGCTGGGCATGCCGTTCAAGGACGCCACCGGCGGCTACCGGGCGTACCGGATGGCCGTGCTCGACGCGATCGACGTGGCGGCGGTCGCCTCGACCGGCTACTCGTTCCAGGTGGAGCTGGCCTGGCGCACCTACCGGCACGGTTTCCGGATGGCTGAGGTGCCGATCACGTTCACCGAACGCGAACACGGCGTCAGCAAGATGAGCGGCAACATCTTCAAGGAACAGCTGCTCAGGGTCACTGTGTGGGGGGTGACGGCCCGCAAGGACGCCGTCCTGGCCAAGCTCGGGCGCAAGCCGCGGCAGGGTTCGACCTGGCCGTGACCGGGCAGGGGCGTGTCATGCTTGCCGTGGGCGTCGAGGCGACGCCGGAAGGTTGGGGATGATGCGCCGAAGTCTGGCTCTGCTCCCGCTGGGGCTGCTCCTGCTCGCGGTGGCCGAGATTTCCGTGTTCGTGGCCGTGGTGCACGCCATCGGTGCGCTCTGGACCCTGCTGATCATCGCCGCGTCGAGTGTGGCCGGGCTGGTGCTGCTGCGCCGCGAGGGCATCCGCGGCTGGCGCGGGTTCCGGGCCGCCGCCGAGGCCGGCCGCCCGCCGGGCCCGCAGGTGAGCAACTCCCTGGTCGGTCTGCTCGGCGCGCTGCTGCTCACTGTGCCCGGCTCGGGGTCCGGCGGCTGCCGCGTCGTCGCCCCCTCGATCCGGTAGTGCTCGCCGGT
>NZ_JBEZGQ010001245.1:0-2180 GCF_040650095.1 Actinoplanes sp. NPDC048791
TTGGTGGGCCCGGACCACGACGGGCGGGCCCGGACCGCGACGGTGGGCCCGGTGAGTGGATTGCGCTGGGCGGCAGCGCCGCGGTTCCAGGGGTCAGGACTGGCGGGGGACCGGCAGCGTGATGGTGTCGTCCTCCGCTTCGGGCGCGGCGACCGGCTCCGGCTCGGGCTCCGGGTAGGGCGGCGGGGTGCCGCCGAACTCCGGGCAGAACGCCTGGTGGCTGCACCAACCGCACAGCTTGCTGGGCTTCGGGCGGAAGTCCTTGTCCTGCTTGGCCCGCTCGATCGCCTGCGACAGCGCCACCAGGGTGCGTTCGAAGCGTTCCAGCTCCGCCGCGTCCGGGCTGTAGTCGCAGATCTCGGCGTCCTTCAGGTAGAGCAGGCGCAGCACCCGTGGCACCACGCCCCGGGTGCGCCACAGCACCAGGGCGTAGAACTTCAGCTGGAACAGCGCCCGGCCCTCGAAGGCCTCGCGGGGTGCGCCGCCGGTCTTGTAGTCGACCACGCGCAGGTCGCCGGCCGGGGAGATGTCGAGCCGGTCGATGTAGCCGCGGATCAGCAGTTCGTCGTCGACCAGGGTCGACACGAGGCTTTCGCGCTCGGCGGGCTCCAGGCGCTGGGGGTCCTCGACCGCGAAGTAGCCGGCCAGCAGGTCGCCCGCGCCCGCGAGGAACGCCGCGATCCGCTCTGCCTCGCCAGCGGATTCGAGCCCGGGCAGCGTTTCACCGGGCGCGGCCACCGGCCCGGCATCGCCGTCAGTCGAGTTGACAGAAACAGCGCCGACAGCAACAGCGCTGGCAGAGACGGCGTCGGCAGAGACGGCGTCGGCAGAAACCGCGCCGGCGGATGTCGGGGCGTTGACAGCTTCGGCGAACAGAGCTTCCAGCGCCGGCTCCTGCTCCAGCAACCGCCCCCACGACGGCGCCACCAGAGCTGCCGCAGCCGCCGGCGTCCGCTCGGCCGCCGGCAGGTCGAACAAGCTCTCCAGCACTGCGTGCACCAGCGTGCCACGCACCTGGTCGGGCGTCGGTTTCTCCGGCAGCCGGTCGATCGTGCGGAACCGGAACAGCAGCGGGCAGGTCTTGAAATCGGCGGCCCGCGACGGCGACAGCGACGGCCCCGCGTGGCGCTCCCCGCGGCCGGGAGCGGAGCCGGGCTGCGGCTGCGGATCCGCGGAAGGGGACAAAACCGTTTCTGCCGTCATGGGAGTAAGGCTAGGGGAGGGGTACGACGAAACCGCCGCGGCAGGGACCTCTCAGGCGCGGTCCGTAGCATCGACGTGTGGACGACGGCGTGCAGCAGACCCGCCCCGCCCGGCGGCCGGGCCGGGTGGTCGGGCGGGTGCTGGGCATCCCGGTCTTTCTCAACCCTTCGATGCTGCTGCTCGCGGTGCTGGTCACCGTCGTGTACGGCGGGTACGTGGAGGCCGAGCTCGGACTCGTCGCGCCGTACGCGTACGCGATCGGTTTCGGGTTTGTGGTCTGTCTGCTCGGGTCCGTCCTCCTGCATGAGCTCGGCCACGCCCTGACCGCCCGGCGGTACGGCATAGGTGTGCGCGGGATCACGCTGGAACTGCTCGGCGGTTACACGGAGATGGACCGTGACGCCCCTTCGCCGCGGGTCGACGCGCTGGTCTCGCTGGCCGGCCCGGCCGTCTCCCTGGTGCTCGGCGCTGCCGCCACGGCCGCGGCGTTCGCGCTGCCTGACCGGACCGTCGCCGGTGAGATCGCCTTCCAGCTCGCCGTCAGCAACGTCCTCGTGGCGATCTTCAACGTGCTGCCGGGCCTGCCGCTCGACGGTGGGCGAGCGTTGCGGGCCGGGCTGTGGGCGCTGCTCAAGGACCGGAACAGGGCCACCGAGTTCGCCGCCTGGGCCGGTCGGGGCATCGCCCTGCTCACTGCCATGGCCGTGCTCACCCTGTACTGGCTGAACCTGCTGACCGTTTTCGGACTGTTGTTCATCCTCCTGGTGGTCTTCACGTTGTGGCAGGGCGCCGGTCAGTCGATCCGGCTCGCGCGGATGACGCGGCGGTTCCCCCTGGTCGACCTGCGGACCCTCGCGCGGCCGCTTTTCGCCGTACCGTCGGGAACGCCACTGGCCGAGGCCCAGCGCCGGGCCGGCGCCGCCGACCGGGCCGGGGATGCCCTGGCCGTCGCCGATGCCGGCGGCCGGCTGGTCGCC
>NZ_JBEZGQ010001246.1:0-2179 GCF_040650095.1 Actinoplanes sp. NPDC048791
GCCGGGGTGGCGCCGGTGGCGATGGCGCGTACCGCTGCGGGGGTGACGCCGGGCATGTCGACCAGCAGGACCACCACCGCGCCGGCCGGGCCGGCGGCGAGCGCCGCCAGGCCGGTGCGCAACGACGAGGCCATGCCGCTCGCCCAGTCCGGATTCTCGACATAGGTCAGTGCGGGCGCGACGGTGCGGACCTGGGCCGCCTGCGCACCGATCACGATCACCGGCTCGGCCACGCCGGCCTCGCGCAGGGTGCCGGCCGCGCGCTGCACGAGCAGGCTGCCCCGGTGCGCGACGAGGGCCTTCGGCATCCCGTAGCGGCGACCGGCGCCCGCGGCGAGAACCAGCCCGGCGATCTCCATCATCAGAGCCTAGCCCCGGTGACGGGATCCCGACTGAGAGCGAGCAGCAGCCGCCGGCCGTCCCTAGGCTCGGCGGATGAGGGTAGCCATCGTCGGTACCGGACCCACCGGCCTGTACGCCGCGACAGCCCTGGCCCGCCACGGTCACGAGGTCACCGTCGTGGACCGTGACCCCGGCCCGGCACCCGGCGGCGACTGGGAGCGCAAAGGCGTCATGCAGTTCCACCATTCACACGGGCTGCGCCGGCAGATCCTCACGGCCCTCGAGGCGGAGCTGCCCGAGGTGCGCGACGCGCTGCTGGCCGCCGGCGCCGAGCTGAGCATCCTGCCCGCCGAGGGATCCAGGCCGGAGATGGTGGTCGGGATGGCCTGCCGCCGGGAAGTCTTCGAGCTGGTGTTGCGCAGGACGGCGGCGGCCGAGCCCGGCGTGACGCTGCGGTGCGGGCACGTCGAGGATGTGCTGCGCTCCCACGGCCGCGCGGCGGGACTGCGCGTCGACGGCGCCGAGCTGGCCGCCGACCTGGTGCTGGACGCCTCCGGCCGGGCCGGGCGGATCGGCGACGACCTGCGCGCTCCCGGCACCGGCCAGGACTGCGGACTGTCCTATGTCTCCCGGCAGTACGAGCTGCTACCGGGCGCCGAGCCGGGCCCGGTCAACGCGCCGATCGGCCTGATCTCCCGGATGCCGGGCTACTTCTTCGCCGTCTTCCTCCAGGACAACCGCACCCTGAGCACCACGTTCGCCCGGCTCAGCACCGACCGGGAGCTGGCCGGCCTGCGGGTCACCGAGGCGTTCGAGACGGCCGCCCGGGCGGTGCCCGGGTTCGCGGAATGGACCGACCCGGCCCGCAGCCGGCCGATCACCGCCGTGCTGCCCGGCGGTCACCTGCGCAACGCCTACCGGGGCCAGCTGGACGAGGACGGCCGGGTGGCACTGCCCGGCCTGATCCACCTCGGCGACGCGGTCTGCACCACCAACCCGGTCGCCGGCCGCGGCATCTCGACGTCCCTGCTATAGGCCCAGCACCTGGTCTCGCTGATCGGCGGTCGCCGCCCCGGCGGCGCGGACCTCGAAACGGTGACGCTGGAGTTCGACCGGTGGTGCACCGAGCAGATCAAGCCCTGGTTCGACGACCACCTGACCTGGGACCCCGAGCAGATACGCCAGTGGGCGGGCGCGGAGATCGACCTGTCCCGGCCGCTGGCCTCCGGCTACATCGTCGAGGCGGCTCAGGCCGACCCGTCGCTGATGCGCCACGTCGGGCCGTACCTGTCGATGGAAGCCCTGCCCGCGACGCTGGCCGCGGCCGAACCGCGGGCCCGGGAGATCTATGCGGGCGGCTGGCGGGCCCCGCTGCCGGCCGGCCCCAGCCGGGACGACCTGGTGTCCCTGATCAGCCGCGTGGGGGTCTAGCCAGGGCGGCCGGCAGCCCGCGTACGGCGGCCAGCCCGAGCACCGTCCGGGGCTGATAGGCGACCCGCCACAGCCCGCCGTGCGCCGCGCCGATGGTCTCGTCGGTCCATGCGCTCGGCGCCGCGGGCCGTGGCTTGCGCAGCTGGTGCACGAGCAGCGCCGCCATCAGCCGGTTGCTGGTCGCCGGTTCGAAGATCTCCGCGCCGAACACGTGCGCGCCCGCGTAGGCCGCGGCGAGCAGCCGGTTGCTCAGCACCGACCGGGTCCGGGTCGGCGGGGCGACCGAGAAGCTCACCGTCGTGCCGTCGTGCCGGGCCACCGACGCCCGCCACCGCTGGACGAGGCCGAGTACGCCGGCGAGGACGGGATGGCGGCTGGGGCGGCTCATTGGCACCTCGCCTCGGTC
>NZ_JBEZGQ010001247.1:0-2177 GCF_040650095.1 Actinoplanes sp. NPDC048791
CGTCGAACGAAGATGTTCGCCGGGCGGTCCGGGCTCGCGTCCCACCGGTTCAGTGCCGGCAGCCTCGGACCCAGGTCGTCGAGGTACACCGTCAGTGGGGATCTCCTGCTCGTCGACGTCGCCGCCGGCCGCCTCGTGGGCCAGCTTGACCGCGGCCAGGGCCACCGTCTCGATGTCGAACTCGCTGGTCAGCGACTCGATGACCACGCGGAACCGCTCCAGGTCGTCGGCCTGCAGGCTGCTCTCCAGCGCCGACCGGGTCAGCTCCAGGCGCCGGGCCCGCAGGTCGGTGACCGTCGGCACCTTCTCCAGGGTGATCCGCTGGCGGGTGAGCCGCTCGATCGCCTTGAGCATCCGCGACTCGCGCGGCTCGGCCAGGGTGATCGCGGCGCCCTCGCGGCCCGCGCGCCCGACCCGGCCGATGCGGTGCACGTACGCCTCCGGCGCCGACGGCACGTTGTAGTTGACCACGTGGGTGAGCTGCTCGACGTCCAGCCCGCGGGCGGCCACGTCGGTCGCGACCAGCAGCTCGGTGCTGCCGGCGCGCAGCCGGCCCATGACCCGGTCCCGCTGGTCCTGGCTCATGCCGCCGTGCAGGGCCTCGGCCCGGTAGCCGCGCCCGTTGAGCGTCTCGGTGACCTGGTCGACCTCTTCGCGGGTGCGGCAGAAGATGATCGCCGCGGCGGGCGCCTCCACGTCCAGCACCCGGCCCAGCGCGGCCGGCTTGTGCGCCCGGGCCACGATGTACGCGCTCTGCCGGACCAGGGGGATCTCGCCGGGGGCGGAGGCCTCGCGGCCCATCTGGATCCGGACCGGGTCCTTGAGGTGGCGGCGGGCGATGCCGTCGATGCGCGGCGGCATCGTCGCGGAGAACAGCACGGTCTGCCGGGTCTGCGGGGTCTCGGCCAGGATGGCCTCGATGTCCTCGGCGAAGCCCATGTCGAGCATCTCGTCGGCCTCGTCGAGCACGACGGTGCGCACGTCGCTGAGGTTCAGCGTCTCGCGGCTGATGTGGTCCAGCACCCGGCCGGGGGTGCCGACCACGACGTCCACGCCGCGCTGCAGGGCCTGCAGCTGGCGTCCGATGGGCTGTCCGCCGTACACCGGCAGGACGCGGACGCCCAGGTCACGGCCGTAGCGGTGGACCGCCTGGGAGACCTGCTCGGCCAGCTCGCGGGTGGGCACCAGCACCAGGGCGGCCGGGCCGCCCTTGGCGTCGGGCTCCAGGCGGTGCAGCAGCGGCAGCGCGAAGGCCGCGGTCTTGCCGGTGCCGGTCGCGGCCTGGCCCAGCAGGTCGTGGCCCTCCAGCAGCGGCGGGATGGCCTCGCGCTGGATCGGCGTCGGCTCCTCGTAGCCCAAGCTGGTCAGTGCCTTCAGCAGCTCGGGACGGAGCGCCAGACCGGCGAAGCCTGTCGCGTCCGCGAACAGGTGCTCGCTCATTATCTCTGCTCCGGATCGATCGTGCGCCGGTCACATCGGTGACCGGCATCAACGACGACAAGGATACGGGGCCGGCATTCGGGCTCAGCCGGCCGGGACCTTGAACGGGTCGTGGTCGGCCAGCAGCTTGTCCAGCCGGGCCTGGTCGACCCGGCGGACCACGGTGCCCGCGTCCTGCATGTCGCGGACGCATTTGGCCAGCGTGAACGCCGACGTGACCACGTAGAGCAGGCCCACGGCGAGGAAGGCGCGGATCCAGCTGCCCACCGGCAGGTACGCGATCCCGGTGGCGACCGCGGTCAGGGACAGCGCGAAGGAGGCGATGGACTGCACGTAGAAGGCGGTGGTGGTCTTCGGTTGCGGATTGGTGTCCATGCCGCAGTCTGGTCCGGGCCGTCGTACCTGCGACTGAGCCCGGGTACTCAGAGCCGGGTTACGACAGGATGACGGACATGGCGGACGTTCTCGTGGTGGGCGGCGGCATCATCGGTCTGACGGCGGCGATGCGGCTGCGGGAGCGCGGCGCGGCGGTGACCGTGTGGACGCCGGAGGACCCCGCCCGGACGGTCTCGGCGGTGGCCGCCGCTGCCTGGTACCCGACCCGGACCGGCTTCGACGAGCGGATCCTGGCTTGGGCCGCGGCCACCTACGACCAGTTCCGCCGGGACGCCTTCGACCGGGTGCCGGGGGTGCTCGTGCGGGAGACCCGCAACCTCGAGCGGTCCGGCGCGACCGGC
>NZ_JBEZGQ010001248.1:0-2173 GCF_040650095.1 Actinoplanes sp. NPDC048791
GGCCCGGGCCCGAAGCCGGCGCCGGCACCAAGGCCGGCACCGGCACCAGGGCGGACGCCGACTCCGGCACGAATTCCGGTCTCAGCATCGGTGCGGGCTCCGACCCTGGCCTCGGTGCAGGCGCGGAAGCGGGCGACAAAGCCGGCTGGGGCAGCGTCGATCGGCGGATCGCCTCGGTCGGGGGCAAGCACGACCCCCTCGCCGGACACGCCGTCGGCAACCTGCTGCTGCTCGGCCTCCTCGAACTGCTCGGCGATCCCGTCGCCGCCCTCGAGCACGCCGCCGACATGGTCGGTGCCCGCGGCCGGGTCCTGCCCATGGCCTCGCACGCCGTCGGGATCGAGGCCGAGGTGCGCGGCGGTGACCCGGACCGGCCCGACGAGGTTGTCACCGTGCGCGGGCAACATGCCGTCGCCGTCGCCACCGGGCACATCGAGGCGCTGCGGATCGTGCCGTCCTCGCCGCCGGCCTGTCCGCCCGCGCTGGCCGCCATCGCCGAGGCCGACTGGCTGATCTTCGGGCCCGGCAGCTGGTACACGAGTGTTCTTCCGCATCTGCTCGTGCCCGAGCTGGCCGAGGCCATCGTCGCCAGCCCGGCCCGGCGGCTGGTCACGCTCAACCTCGGCGCCGACAACGAGACCTCCGGGCTCTCGGTGGCCGACCATCTGGCCGCCCTGCACTGGTATCTGCCGCGGCTGCGCGTGGACACTGTGCTGGCCGACGCGAAGTGGGTCGGCGAGCCCGATCCGGTGCACCGGGCCGCCCAGGCCCTGGGTGCACGCCTGGTACTGGCGCCGCTGGCCGTTGCGGACGGCAGTCCCAAGCATGATCCTGAGTCGTTGGGCACAGCACTGGTGCCAGTCCTCGGCTCCGATCGTTAAGCAACTGGCGTACCGCGAAACAAGCATGAGGTGACTTCGAAGATGGCGATGACGGCAGCGGTCAAGGACGAGCTGAGCCGGGTCGACGTACCCAAGCCGTGCTGCCGCCGTGCGGAGATGGCCGCCCTGCTGCGCTTCGCCGGTGGGCTGCACATCGTGTCCGGGCGGGTGGTCGTCGAGGCCGAGCTCGACACCGGCGCGGTGGCCCGGCGGCTGCGGCGGGAGATCGCCGAGGTGTACGGCTACCCCAGCGAGGTGCACGTCCTCGCGTCCGGCGGCCTGCGCAAGGGCAGCCACTACATCGTGCGGATCGTCAAGGACGGCGAGGCGCTGGCCCGGCAGACCGGTCTGCTGGACGTCCGCGGCCGGCCGGTGCGCGGTCTGCCGCCGCACGTCGTGTCGGCCAACGTCTGCTGCGCGGTCGCGGCGTGGCGGGGTGCGTTCATGGCGCACGGCTCGCTGACCGAGCCCGGCCGCTCCAGCGCGCTGGAGATCACCTGCCCGGGCCCGGAGGCCGCGCTGGCGCTGCGCGGCGCCGCCCGCCGCATCGGCATCACCGCCAAGGAGCGCGAGGTGCGCGGCGTCGACCGCGTGGTGATCAAGGACGGGGACGCGATCGCGGCGCTGCTCACCCGCATCGGGGCGCACTCGAGCGTGCTGGCCTGGGAAGAGCGACGGGTACGCCGGGAAGTCCGCGCAACCGCGAACCGCCTGGCCAACTTCGACGACGCCAATCTGCGCCGCTCGGCCCGCGCAGCCGTGGCAGCAGCCGCACGAGTGACCCGGGCGCTCGAAATCCTCGCGGACGAGGCCCCCAACCACCTGACCTCGGCCGGCCGGCTACGACTGGAGCACCGCCAGGCCTCCCTGGAAGAACTGGGCGCACTGGCCGACCCACCACTGACAAAGGACGCAATCGCGGGCCGCATAAGGCGTCTGCTCGCCCTCGCCGACAAGCGCGCCCGCGACCTGGGCATCCCCGACACAGAAGCCGCCGTAACCCCAGAAATGATGGCCTGCTAACCCACCCCACCCCTGCCGGGGCCCAACACCGCGCCGGACCAGAGCCCAACACTGCGCCTGACCGGACACCCGACACCGGGCGTGACCGGGCGGCTTGGCTCCGGGCGTGACCGGGCGGCTTGGCTCCGGGCGTGACCGGCGGCTTGGCACGGGGCGTGACCGGGCGGCTTGGCTCCGGGCGTGACCGGCGGCTTGGCTCCGGGCGTGATCGGGGGCTTGGCTCCGGGCCTGTCCGGGGGCGTGGCGCGGGGCGAGCCCGGCGGCTTGGC
>NZ_JBEZGQ010001249.1:0-2172 GCF_040650095.1 Actinoplanes sp. NPDC048791
CCGGCCGGCACGTTCGCGACCGGGGGCCGCGGCGGCATCGAGGCGGGCGCGGCCGCCGACCCGCTCGCCTCGCAGGGCTCGCTCACCCTCGACGCCCGCCACCACCTGCTGTACGCGGTGAACGCCGGCAGCGACACGATCACCGTCTTCGGCGTGCAGGGCACCCGGCTGACCCGGCTCCAGGTGATCGGCAGCGGCGGCGCGTTCCCGGTGGGCGTGGCCGTCCACGGCGACCTGGTCTACGTGCTCAACGCCCGCGACGGCGGCTCGGTCCAGGGTCTCCGGCGCGTCGGCTCCCGGCTGGTGCGGGTGCCGGCCTGGCATCGGGCGCTCGGGCTCGACCCCGCGGCCGGGCCCGAGTTCACCCACTCCCCCGGCCAGGTGGCCTTCAGCCCGGACGGCCGGCGCCTGCTGGTCACCACCAAGGGCAACACCGACGAGATCCTGGTGTACGGCGTGGACGCCCACGGCGCGCCGGCCCCGCACCCGGTGCGCAACGCCCAGCCGGGTACGGCCCCGTTCGCGCTGGCCTTCGACCGGTTCGGGCACGTCGTGGTCGCCCAGGCCGGCCCGAACGCAGCAGCCACCTTCGACCAGCGCCGCGACGGACGGCTCGTCCCGCGGGCCGCCGCGCCCACCGGCGGCCAGGCCACCTGCTGGGTGATCGGCGTGAACGGCACGTTCTACCTGTCCAACGCGGGCAGCGCCACGATCACCGCCTTCCGCACCCGGGCCGACGGGACGCTGCAGGAGCTCGGCACCACGAGCACAGCGGGCGCCGGCACGATCGACACGGCCGCGTCGGCCGACGGCAGCGTGCTGTACGCGCAGACCGGCGGCGGCACCGACGGGGTGGAGGCGTTCCGGGTCGGGCGCAACGGCAAGCTCACCGCGATCGGATCGGTGACCGTCCCGGGTGGGGCGAACTCCGAGGGCATCGCCGCCTACTGAGGACCGGCTCACGCGGGTCGCGGAGGCGGGCATCCCATTCCCATGCCTGTCCTCCGCGACCCGCAACTGAACGTGTCAGGTGCCGTGCCAGGTGCGCCACAGGGACGCGTACGGGCCGCCCGCCTCGAGGAGCTCGTCGTGGCTGCCCAGCTCGATGATCCGGCCGCCGTCCATGACCGCCACCCGGTCCGCGTCGTGCGATGTCTGGAGGCGGTGGGCGATCGCGATGACCGTACGGTCGTGCAGCACCGCCGCCAGGGCCCGTTCCGCGCTGCGGGCAGCCGTCGGGTCCAGCAGTGCGGTCGCCTCGTCCAGGATCACGGTGTGCGGGTCGGCCAGCACCACCCGGGCCAGGGCGAGCTGCTGGGCCTGGCCGCCGCTGGGCGGGTCCTCGCCGAGGTCGCGGTCGAGGTCGTCGGCCCAGTCGGCGCCGACCGTCTTCAGTGCCCGGCGCAGCACGTCGTCCGGGGCCGGCACCATCAGGTTCTGCCGCAGGGACTCGCGGAAGATGTGGTGTTCCTGCGTCACCAGCACCACCTGCCGGCGCAGCTCGTCCGGGGGCAGGTCGGCGATGGGCACGCCGCCTACAGTCACCGAGCCGGCGTCCGGGCGGTCCACGCCGGCGATCAGGCGGGCCAGCGTGGGTCAGCACCGCATCGGCGGTCCGCAGCGCGGCGGCCAGCCGCAGCTTGGTCATGGTCCGGTGCCGCATGATGCCCAGCCCGGCACTGGACAGGCCGACGAGCAGGACTGCCGCCGTCCAGGCGAGCAGGGTGCCGGGCCGGCGCGGGCCGAGACCGCGGTCGATGGCCTGGGACAGGAGGAAGGGCGTGAACGCGAGGCTGGTGAACCAGAGCGAGCCGAACATGGCGCCGAGCAGAACCCGGCCTTTCAGTTGTCTGGCGAGCCACCAGAGGTAACGTGCGGGTCCCCGGATATCCACGGACCCCATGGTGCCCGGCGACAATAGGTTGGTGGTCAGAGTTTCCGTCGTGGTACGCGTAGCGCTCGTCGTGCTGCTGGTCCTGGCCCTGCTCATCACACTGGCGTGGCTGCTGCAACGGCGGCTGATCTACTTCCCGGACCGGTCCGCGCCGCCGCCCGCGGCCCAGGTGCTGGCCGGAGGTGAGGACGTCTCCCTGCGTACCGGTGACGGGTTGGACCTGGGCGCCTGGCTGGTCCGGCCCCCGCCGGGGACGACCGACCGGCGGGTGGGCGTGC
>NZ_JBEZGQ010001250.1:0-2170 GCF_040650095.1 Actinoplanes sp. NPDC048791
CGGCCGCCGCGCCGGAGAGCATCCGTACGCGGCGCCGCACTGGTCGCGCTGGCCACGGTGGTGGCGGTGGCCGGCCCGCGCCTCGGTCTGCGGACGACCCCGGCCACGCCGCACACCGGCGTCATCCACCTGTGGACGCTCGGCACCGCCGACCGCAATCCCGGCCTGCGCGACCGCATCGGCGCCTTCAACGACCGCTCGGACGTGAGCGTGCAGCTGTCCACCTTCGGCAACGACGCCTACAAGCAGGTGATGGCCGGGCCGTGGCCGGACCCGGCCCCGGACGTGTACGAGAACTGGGGCGGCGCGAGCCTCACCGAGCAGGTACGGGCCGGCCACGCCACCGACCTCACCGACGCCGTGGCCGAGCGCCCCGAGCTGTCCGACGTGCTGCTGCCCTGCGTACTCGAAGGGGCCAAGGTCGACAACCTGCTGTACGGCCTGCCGATGACCGGGGTCCAGCCGGTCGTGCTCTTCTACAACAAGAAGGTGTTCGCCGACGCCGGCCTCGGCCCACCGCGGACCTACGCCGAGCTGCTCACCGCGGTGGACACCTTCCGCGACCGGGACATCACGCCGATCGCGCTGGGCGGCCGCGAGCGATGGCCCGCGCTGATGTACCTCGCCTACCTCACCGACCGGATCGGCGGCGCGGGCGTCTTCGCCGACATCGCCGCCGGACGACCGGGCGCCTGGCGGGACCCTGCCCTCAAGCAGGCGGCCACGCTGGTGCGGGACCTGGTGAACCGCGGTGCGTTCGGCCCGGCCGCCGACGTGATGGGCTACGAGTCCGGGGCCGCGTCCCAGGCGCTCGCGGCCGGCCAGGCCGCCATGCAGGTCATGGGCAGCTGGGAGTACGGCAACCAGCTGCGCGCCGACTCCGCGTTCGCGACCCGGGACCTGGGCTGGGTGCCGTTCCCCCGGGTGGCCGGCGGCACCGGTGATCCCGCCGCTCTCGTAGGCGTACCGGCCAACTACCTCACTGTCGACGCGCAGAGCCCGTACCGGACGGAGGCGGTGGACTTCCTGCTGCGGACCGTGACGTCGGACGCGTACCTGAACGGCCTGCTCGAGGCCGGCGAGGTGCCGGCGGTTCGCGACCTGGAACCGCGGCTGGACGCCCACCCGCACGCCGACTTCGCCCGCTTCACCCACCGGCTGGCCGCCGACGCGCCCACCTTCACCCTCGTCTGGGACCAGGCCCTGCCCTCGGGCGTCGCCAGTGAGCTCCTGGACCAGACCGAACGGCTCTTCCGGCTCGAGATCACCCCCGACCAGTTCGTGGCCGCCATGGCCGCGACCCGCTGACCACCACCACCGTTCACGGGAGGCACCTGTGCTGATTCCGCATGCCCGGATCGCCGCGACGACCGGCGTCCTGCTCGCCCTGTCCCTGGCTCCGTCCCTGCCGGCGTACGGGTCACCGCCGGACGAGAACGCCGCCGCGCCACCGACCGACTGCACGGCGCAGGTCGGCTACCCGCACAACAAGGCGTTGCCGGGTTACGCCGTGCCGGACCGCAAGCTGGGACGCGTCTGCGTGCCGTTCAGCCAGCTCACGCCCGCGCCGGCCGGCTACTCCGGCGACTACCGGGTGCGCGAGTTCTCGTTCGCGGCCGCGCAGCGCCGGCTCGACGAGTGCCGCGCGGCGCCGCCCTGCTCGGCGCTGTCCGACGTGGCCGGCTACGAGCCCGGGCAGTTCCGGTCCACCGGCCTGGTCGACCCCACCGGGGCCATCGACCCGTTCGCCGCCCGGGTCGACCTGGCCGACATCCGCCGGCCCGCGTACTTCAGCCGTGCGCCGTACCGAGAGGGTATTGCCGCCGCGGAGAAGAGCACGTCCACCGTCGAGTTCACCGTGCCCGCCGAACCGTACGAGGTGATCAACCGGGGTACCACCGAGCCGGTCCGGCTGCGCGGCTGGTATCTGCGCGGCACCGGCGTGAGTGCCCCCGGCGGGCGGCGGGTCCGCGCGCTGGCCGTCCTGCTCGGCGGCCGGACCATCGAGACGACGGCCGTGCAGGACCCCGCCGACCCGCTCTACGCCAAGGACGCCACGGGGGCGTACCTGGGCGTGAGCTACCCGTCGCGGGGCACGGAGAAGTGGGGCGCGCGGCAGTGGCGCGAGTACCTGCTCGCGCTGCACCGGGCCGGCTTCGACGTGCTGACC
>NZ_JBEZGQ010001251.1:0-2169 GCF_040650095.1 Actinoplanes sp. NPDC048791
GCCCGGGTTCGCCGACGAGGCCCGCCGGGCCGGGTTCGCCGCGGTGCACGTCTTCCCGATGCGCCTGCGGACCGAGTCTCTCGGCGCCCTGAGCCTGTTCCGTCCCCGGCCCGGCGAGCTGCCGGCCCGGACGGTGGACACCGCGCAGGCGTTCGCGGACGTCGCCTCGATCGGGCTGTTGCAGGAACGCGCGATCCGGCACGGTCAGGTGGTGGCCGGGCAACTGCAGAACGCGCTGCAGAGCCGGATCGAGATCGAGCAGGCGAAGGGGCTGATCGCCGGCCGGCACGGTCTTGCCGTCGAGGAGGCGTTCGCACTGCTCCGCGGGGCCGCCCGCAGCCGTAATCAGCGGGTGTCGGACCTCGCCGCCGCCGTCGTACGCGGCCACACTGTGCTCTGAGGACACGGGTCCCGGACGGCCGGCCTGCGGTACGGTGAGCCGGTCGACCAGCACGTCGATGCTCGGCTGCCCCGGACCCCGGCAGCACCTCAGCCGAAAGGTGCGGCCATGTCCCGCTCGGCGCCGCAGTGGCACCGCCCTCCCCGCACCGGCGGGTGAGCGGCGATGTCGATGGACCTCGAACCCGGCGATCGCGTCGACCGGTTGCGCCGGCTCTGCCGTCTGGCGGTGCGGACGCTGCCCGCCTCGGGTGCCGGGCTGTCCGTGCTCGCCCAGGACCGGCAGTTCAGCATGCTGACCGCGGCGGACCCGGTGAGCGAACGCCTCGAGGAGCTGCAGTTCGTCCTGGGCGAGGGCCCGTGCGTCGACGCTTCCGCCGACCGCAGTCCGGTGCTGGTGGCCGATCTGGCGAGCGAGGGACTCCAGCGCTGGCCGGCCTACGCCTCGGCGGTGCTGGAGGCCGGCATGTGCGCCGTCTTCGCGTTCCCGCTCCAGATCGGCGCTGCCCAGCTCGGCGTCCTCGACTTGTTCCGCGCCCGGACCGGCTCGCTCTCCGGTGCCGAACTGGGACGGGCGCTGACCCTGGCCGACCGGGCGGTCACGGTGCTGCTGGCCGACGGGCTGGACGGGGACGAGCCGCTGGGCGCGACGACGGAGTTGTTCCAGGCCCAGGGCATGGTCATGGTCCAGATCGGCGGCACGCTGCCGGAGGCGATGGCCCGGATCCGGGCGTACGCGTACGCCCGCGACCGCCGGCTCGCCGACGTGGCCCGCGCGATAGTGGCGCGCGAACTGCGCTTCGAGCGTGATGGGTGAAGACTTCGAGGAAGCAGTCCATGCACCGGAGGAAGACATGACGACCGTATCGGCCGAGCGTCTCTCGCGGATCTTCGTCGAGGTGGCGGACACGCTTGTGGACGACTTCGACCTGCACGACTTCCTGCACATGCTGACCGTGCGCACGGCGGACCTGGTCGGTGCCTCCGCGGTCGGCATCCTGCTGGCGGACCAGCGCGGGCGGCTGCGCTTCATGGCCGCCTCGGACGAGAAGGCCCGGATCCTGGAGATCTTCCAGGTGCAGATGAGCGAGGGGCCGTGCTTCGACGCGTACCGCACCGCCCAGCCGGTGCTCAACGCGGACCTGGCGGACGAGGGCACCCGCTGGCCGGAGTTCACCCGGCACGCCCTCGCCGCGGGTTTCCGGTCCGTGCACGCGTTCCCGATGCGGGTACGCCAGGAGGTCATCGGGGCACTCAACGTCTTCGGCAGCACGGTCGGCGGCAACTTCGACGACGCGGACGTGCCGATCGTGCAGGCGCTCACCGACGTGGCCGCGATCGCCCTGCTCCAGGAGCGCGCGGTGCGCCGCGGTGAGGTCCTCACCGAGCAGTTGCAGGGCGCGCTGAACAGCCGGATCGTCATCGAGCAGGCCAAGGGTGCGATCGCCCAGGCCCACGACATCTCCATCGATGCCGCCTTCACGGCGTTGCGCGGCTACTCCCGCCGCACCAACCGCAAGCTCACCGAGGTGGCCCAGGCCGTGCTGGCGGATCCGGCTCTGATCGCCGCGCTGACGCACGACTGACGGGCCGGGGCGGCGGATACCGTGGCGGCATGATCGCTACTCCGGGGCTGAGCTTCCGCGACCATGTTCTCGCCGTACCGCTGGATCACGACGACCCCGGCGGACCGGCCATCGAGCTCTTCGCCCGGGAGGTCGTGGCCCCGGAGCGGGCCGGCGACGACCTGCCGTGGCTGCTGTTTCTGCA
>NZ_JBEZGQ010001252.1:0-2168 GCF_040650095.1 Actinoplanes sp. NPDC048791
GCGGGCGTGGGCCAGCGCCCGGAGGGCCTGCTCCGGCTCGCGGAAGAGCGGGACGGTGGTCCGGCCGAACCGGTGCGCTTCGGCGGTGCCGCCGGTGCTGATCGCGGCGATGGTGAGACGCGGATGGTCATCGAGGATCGGGGCCAGGGCGGCCAGGTGGGCGGCGAGCACGGTCGCGCGGGTGCCGACCAGGACCAGGAGCAGGACGTCGATCTCGCCGCTGATCGCGACAGTCTCGACGGCGTCGGCGAGCCGCGCCGGGCGCGCGTCGATGCCCAGGTCGACCGGATTACCGCAACTGTCCGGTCCGGCGGAGGCCGGGAGCTGGGCGCGGGTCGCCCAGCTCAGCGGCACGACGTCGAACCCGTACGTCCGGGCCCGGTCAGCCGCCAGGGCCGTGAGGCCGCCGGCGTTGCCGACGATCGCCATCCGGTTGCTGCCGGGCAGCGGCTGGTCCACCAGGATCCGGGCGGTGTCGAGCGTTTCGCCGACGCTCGCGGTACGGATGACGCCGGCCTCGGCGAGCAGTTCCTCCCGTACGGGATCAGCGGCGCCGGTGATCGCCAGCACGGGCTTGCGCCGGCTGAGGAACCACGCGGCCCGGGCGAAGCCGGCCGGGTCGCTGACCGCGTCGGGGGACAGGGCGACCGCGCGGGTGGCCGGGTCGTCGAGCCAGTAGTCGAGCAGGTCGCGCCCCGAGAGGTCGATCGCGTCGCCGAGGGAGATGAGGCTCGAGATGCCGCAGTGCTCGCGTACCGAGTCGGCCAGCAGCGTGATGCCGACGGCACCGGACCGCACCGCCAGGGCGAGGCCGCCGCTGGGCGGGCGCAGCGGCGACAGGCTCGCGTTCAGCCGTACCCGTGGATCTGTGTTGAGGACGCCGAGGCAGCCCGGGCCGAGCAGCCGGATGTGGTGCCGGCGGGCGATCCGGAGGATCTCCCGTCGCTGCCCGTCACCCCACAAATCGCCGCCGGGCGGGCCGGTGCCCAGCAGGACGGCGCCGCGCACGCCGAGCCCGCCGGCGTCGCTCAGGACGTCCGCGATGTCGTCGGTGTCCACGGCGACCACCAGCAGATCGACGGGGCCGGGCAGGTCGGTGACGGCGCGGTGGGCGAGCACACCGCACACCGGGCGGCCGGAACCGTTGACCGCGTGGAGCCGGCCCGGGAAGCCGTAGTCGCGGAGCGCGCGGATGATCTCGTGCCCGGGACCGCCGCGCCGTCGTCCCGCGCCGACGACGGCGATCGATCGTGGGGCCAGGATCCGGCGCAATGCGCAAGCTGCGGCATCCTGACCGAGGCTGGTCGCGCCGTGGACGTCGCGCGCCGTCATCCTCAGCCTCCGCATCCTCACGCATCGCCAAACGGCCCTGCGGCCCTGGTCTTACTCCTGCGCTGCCGGGCGCCGGCTCACAAGGTGCGGGAATCCCGGGGGCGTATCGAGCGTGGAGCATCCGGGCGCATGCGCTCGCGGTCCGGCCGGGTGCTCGATGGGCCCGGAAGGGTGCGGCCGGCAGCCCGTCGTCGGGTCACCGTACCGCGTGCGGTGGGGTGCCGTCGGCGTGCCGTAGTGCCATCATGACGGTGCGTCGATCTCCACGTCGAGGTCGACCACCACGCCGGCGTGATCGCTGAGCCACACCCCGTCCACCGGGCGGTCGGCGATCAGCCGGGCGGCCATGATCCGGGCACGGGTTCGGGGGTGGGCGTGCGCGGAGCCGACGAACACGTAGTCGATCCGCCGGCGGTGACCGGGCTGACCGATCACTCGTCCGATCTCGGCGGCGGCCAGCGGATTGTCCACTGTCCAGGTGTGGCCGGGTCCGTCACCGGCCACGGCCCAGGCGTCGTGATAGTGCGCGCTGCGCCCGTGCAGAGCCTGCAGGCCGCTCAGATACCGGATGTTCGACGCGTCGGGGCCGGCGTTGAGGTCACCGGCGATGATCGTCGGCAGCCCTGTCCGGTGCCGGGCGTCGAGCTCGGTGATCTCGACCGCCTGACGCTCGCGGGCGGCTTCGGCGTCCAGCCGCCACGGCGTGGTGGGGACGATGAACAACTGCTCACCGAGCGAGGGGACCGGGACCGACACGGCGAGCGTCCACCAGTGGACCTCACCCGCCCGGTTCTCCAGGGCCTCGAGGACCCGGTGCGGCCGGCGGGTGGCGATCG
>NZ_JBEZGQ010001253.1:0-2161 GCF_040650095.1 Actinoplanes sp. NPDC048791
CGGGGCGTCCTGTGTGGTGGTCGGCAACACCGGCCCGGCCCACCTCGCCGCGGCCGTCGGCACCCCCGTCGTCAGCCTCTACGCCCCCACCGTCCCCTTCGGCCAGTGGGGCCCGTACCGGGTGCCCTACGTGCGCCTCGGCGATCCCGCCGCGGCCTGCCGCGACACCCGCGCCGCGGTCTGCCCCGTGCCCGGCCACCCGTGCCTGACCCGGATCGACCCGGCCGAGGTCGTCGCCGCCGTACGCCTGCTCGGTGTCCCCGTTCCCGTCATCAGTGAGGTAGCCGCGTGAACATCCTGCTCTGGCACGTGCACGGTTCCTGGACGACGTCGTTCGTCCAGGGCAAGCACCGCTACCTCGTACCCGTGAACGCCGCCCGCGACGAGTGGGGCCGCGGCCGGGCCCGCACCTTCGACTGGCCCGCCTCCGTCGAGGAGGTCGACCCGGCCGACGTGCGCGACGTGGACGTCGTCGTGCTGCAACGACCCGAGGAGCTCGACCGGGTCGCGCACCTGGACGTGCCGAAGATCTACGTCGAGCACAACACCCCCAAGGGCGACGTGCCGAACAGCCGGCACCCGATGGCCGACCGGGACGACCTGATCGTCGCCCACGTCACCCACTTCAACGACCTGTTCTGGGACGTCGGCGGCACCCGGACCACGGTGATCGAGCACGGCATCGTCGAGCCGGCCGCGCGCTGGACCGGCGAGCTGGACCGCTTCGCGGTGGTCACCAACGAGCCGGTACGCCGCAACCGGGTCACCGGCACCGACCTGATGCCGCGGTTCGCGGCGGTGGCCCCCCTGGACGTGTACGGCATGGGCGTCGCCGGCCTGCACCTGGACGGGGTCACCACGTACGACGACCCGCCGCAGGCCCGGATGCACGCCGAGATCGCCAAGCGGCGGGCGTACCTGCACCTGTGCCGGTGGACCTCGCTGGGGCTGAGCCTGATCGAGGCGATGCAGATCGGCATGCCGGTGCTCGCGCTGGCCACCACCGAGGCGATCGCCGCCGTCCCGGACGACGCCGGCGTCCTCGCCACCCGCGTCGACACGCTCGTCGACGCCGCCCACTGGCTGATCGAGGAGCCCGAGCAGGCCCGCCTGCTCGGCGCCCGGGCCCGCCAGGTGGCGCTGGCCCGCTACGGCCTGGACCGGTTCCTCGCCGACTGGGACCGCTTGCTGGAGGAGGAGACATGCGCATAGCGATGATCTCGGAGCACGCCAGCCCGCTCTCCGCCCTCGGCGGCGTGGACGCGGGCGGCCAGAACGCGCACGTCGCCGAACTCGCCGCCGCCCTGGTGGAACAGGGCCACGAGGTGCGGGTCTACACCCGCCGGGAGAGCCCGGACCAGCCCCGGGTCGTCCCGGCCAACGGCTTCCAGGTGGTACACGTGCCGGCCGGACCGGCCACTGTGCTGCCCAAGGACGACCTGCTGCCGTTCATGGGTGACTTCGCCGAGTGGATGGCCGCCGACTGGCGTGAGCACTGGCTGCCGGACGTCGCGCACGCGCACTTCTGGATGAGCGGGCTGGCCGCCGTGACCGCCGGACGGGCCTGCGACGTGCCGGTCGTGCAGACCTATCACGCGCTCGGCTCGGTCAAGCGCCGCCACCAGGGCGCCGCGGACACCAGCCCGGCGCACCGGGTGGCCTACGAGCGCCAGCTCGGCCGGGTCGTCGACCGGGTCGTCGTGCAGTGCCAGGACGAGATCCGCGAGCTGATCCGGCTGGGCGTGCCGCGCTCCCGGATGGCGCTGGTGCCCTCGGGCGTCAACACCGACCGGTTCCGCCCGGACGGCCCGGCCGAGCCGCGGGACCCGGACGTGCCGCGGATCATCACGGTGGGCCGCCTGGTCGAGCGCAAAGGGTACGAGGACCTGATCCGCGCGATGCCGGCCGTGCCCGGAGCCGAACTGGTCATCGTCGGTGGGCCGCCGGACGGCTCGGTCGACGACCACCCGTACGCCCGCAAGCTGCGCGCCCTCGCCGAGCGCAGCCGGGTCGGCCACCGGGTCCGGCTCGCCGGGGCCGTGGCCGCCGCCGACATGCCCCGTTGGTACCGCTCCGCGGACCTGCTCGCCGCCACCCCCTGGTACGAGCCCTTCGGCCTGACCCCGCTGGAGGCCATGGCCTGCGGGGTGCCCGTGGTCGC
>NZ_JBEZGQ010001254.1:0-2160 GCF_040650095.1 Actinoplanes sp. NPDC048791
CAGACCCACGGGAACGCCGGTGGCCAGCCGGGCCGCCCGCACCGCCGCGGAGACGCGCCGGTCGCCGTACCGCCGGGACAGAGAACCGTGCAGCGACCCGCCGACGCCGGTGAAGCCCACCTCGACGAACCGCCGGTAGGCGGGGAGGGCCGCCGGTTCGACCAGCGGCACCGGCCGCCGCTCCAGGCGCAGGATGCCGCCGTCGACCCGTGGCACCGGGCGGAACGCCGATCGGGGGACCCGGCCCGCGAGCGTCCAGCTCACCTGCGGCCAGGTGCTGATCGTGAGCCGGGTCCACCGCCCGTAGTCGCCGGTGCGTTTGCGGGCGTACTCCAGCTGGGTGAGCAGGGTGGCCGCGGTCAGGGTGCCGGCGTGCAGGCACCAGTCCACGACCGCCGACGTCAGCGCGTACGGGATGTTGCCCACCACCGCGAACGGCCGGTCCGGCGGTGTGGCCCGCAGGAAGTCCGCCACCCGTACGGTGACGCCGGGCAGCACCGGCAGCCCGGCCGCCACCTGCGGGTCCACTTCGTAGCTGACCAGGTCGCGGGTGTGCCGGGCCAGCTCGCCGGTGAGGACGCCGCGGCCGGCGCCCACCTCGTACACCAGGTCACCGGGCCGGATGCCGGCCGCGGCGACCACCTGGCGCACTGCGCGCGGATCGGAGAGGAAGTTCTGGCCGAACGCCCGGCGCGCGCGGGCGTGCTCGCGGCCGGCCGGTTTCGAATGGGGTAGTGCCATGGCCGTGGTCCTGTCTGCCGCCTTCTCGGCGGCGAACGCGGACAGGCGTCATCGTGGCCCGTCCGGTGGAAGAGGACGCGGAGGGCCCTGGCGCAGCAGGCGGCTCTAGGCGGTGCGGCGGCGCAGGGCGCGACGCCGGAAGCGCAGGCGGGACGAGTGCAGCGGTCCCCGCGCCACGGGCATCAGAGCCCGGCCGAGGAGAGCATGCGTCGTAGGCATCCGGTGACCCTAACCTCGGCCGCCGGGGCCGGTCATGTGGTTTTCCACCGGCGCGCCGCGGGGAAAAGCGGTGGCGGCCCGGGCGCGGCTCTGGTTGCGTGCAGGGGATGACCGACTTCGATGATCCCGCGTTCTTCGGCGACCGCTGGGCGGGTCGCTACGACGATCTGAGCCAGGGGCCGGACCCCGCGGCGGCCGTGGACTTCCTGGCCGGGATGGTCCCGCCCGGGGCGCGGATCCTCGAGCTGGCCATCGGCGGCGGCCGGGTGGCGATCCCGCTGGCTAGCCGGGGCTTCGCCGTCGAGGGCATTGAGGCGTCGCAGGCCGTCGTGGACAAGCTCCGCACCGTGCCGGGCGGCCAGGACCTGCCCGTGCTCACCGCGGACATGGCCGACGTGTCCAGCACCGGGCCGTTCCCGCTGGTGTACGTCGTCTGGAACAGCCTGTTCAACCTCACCAGCCAGCAGCGTCAGGTGGACACGTTCCGCAACGTGGCGCGGGTGCTAGAGCCCGGCGGGGCGTTCGTGCTCGAGTGCTACGTGCCCGACCCCACGGCCTACGACCGGCAGTTCAGCACCGACGACGTACGGGAGGACTCGGTCGGCTTCACCCTCACCGTGCACGACCGGATCGCCCAGCGGATCCAGATGCAGCACGTGACGGTGGACGGCAAGGGCGTCCGGCTCCTGCCCACCGCCCACCGCTACTGCTGGCCGGCCGAGCTCGACCTGATGGCCCAGCTCGCGGGCCTGCACCTGCGGGAACGCTGGGCCGACTGGGACCGTACGCCGTTCCGCGCCACCAGCGGGAGCCACATCTCGGTCTACGCCAGGCCCTGACCGAGCGTGCTCGCGGCGGCCTGCCGCAGGTCGATGTCGCCGATCAGCCGGCGAGCGGTCTCCTCGTCCAGCTCCCGCCGCATCATGGCCTCGCTGACCGCCAGCCGCTGCTGGTCGTAGCCGTCGCCGGCCGCCGTGGCGATCTCCACGCCCCGGGCCAGCATCATCCGGGCCTGCTCCTCCTCGCCGCGTACGTCCAGCCGCAGCCACCGGACCAGCAGGCGGATCGTGGTCCCCTGCAGCAGCAGGGTGCCCAGGGTGACGAACAGTGCGATGGCCTGGATGGCGTCGCGGCCCGGGACGGATTCCGGGACCGCGGCCGCCGCGGCCAGGGTGAGGATGCCGCGCATGCCCGTCCAGC
>NZ_JBEZGQ010001255.1:0-2154 GCF_040650095.1 Actinoplanes sp. NPDC048791
CTGGCTCGCCGCCGCGCTGGGCTACAAGGCGGTGGCCGGGCGCGACGCGGTCGAGGCGTTCCGCTCCGACTGGGTCGGGCACGCCGCGCACGTCCGGCGGCTGCACGCCAAGCTGCTCTACCAGCCGCTGCTGGAGGCGGTCGCCCGGGTGCCGGCCGAGGCGCTGCGGATGACCCCCGAGTCGGCCGGCCGCCGCCTGGAGATCCTCGGCTTCGCCGACCCGGCCGGGGCGCTGCGCCACCTGCAGTCGCTGACCGGCGGGGTCAGCCGTACGGCGGCGATCCAGCGCACGCTGCTGCCGATGCTGCTGCAGGACTTCGCGGACTCGCCCGAGCCCGACCGCGGCCTGCTGAACTACCGGCACGTGTCGGAGAAGCTGGGCACCACCCCCTGGTATCTGCGCCTGCTGCGTGACGGCGGCCCGGTCGCGCGCCGGCTGGCCCGGGTGCTGAGCCTGTCCCGGTACGCGACCGACCTGCTCACCCGCGACCCGGAGGCATTGCGCCTGCTCGCCGACGACGCCGAGCTTCAGCCGCGACCCCGGGACGTGCTGCGCGACGGGTTCATCGCCGCCGCCGACCGGCACCTGGATGCCGGGGCCACCGACGCGACCAAGGCCATCACCGCCGTGCGGGCGCTGCGCCGGCGGGAGCTGTTCCGGCTGGCCTGCGCCGACATCCTCAGCCGGGCCGGCGAGCTGGCCCCGGCCCACCCGCTGGACGTGCACGCGATCGGCATCGCCCTCTCCGACGTCGCGGACGCGACGCTGGGTGCGGCGCTGCACGCTGCTCGGCGGGTGCATCCCGGACCGGAGGGACTGCGCTTCGCGGTGATCGGCATGGGCCGGCTCGGCGGATACGAATTGAGCTACCCCTCCGACGCCGACGTGCTGTTCGTCTACGCCCCGCCGGAGGGCATGTCCGACGGCCAGGCCAGCGCGTCGGCGCACGCCATCGCGGAGGAGATGCGCCGTACCCTCGGCGCCCCCGCGCCCGACCCGCCGCTCGGTGTCGATGCGGACCTGCGCCCGGAGGGCCGGCAGGGCCCGCTGGTCCGCAGCCTCAACGCCTACGCGCAGTACTACGCCCGCTGGTCGAAGGTGTGGGAGTCGCAGGCGTTGCTGCGGGCCCGGTTCGTGGCCGGCGACGCGGAGCTGGGCCGCGAGTTCGAGCAGCTCGCCGACGGGATGCGCTATCCCAGCGGCGGCCTGACCCGCGAGCAGGTGATCGAAATCCGCCGGATCAAGGCGCGGGTGGAGACCGAGCGGCTGCCCCGCGGCGCGGACCCGAACACCCACACCAAACTCGGCCGCGGCGGCCTCGCCGACGTGGAATGGGCGGTGCAACTGCTGCAGCTGCGCCACGGGTACGCGCTCCCGGCGCTGCGCATGACCCGCACCCTGGAGGCGTTGTCCGCGGAGCTGCGAGGCAAGCTGATCGACAAGGTCGACGCGGCGGCGATGACGGCGGGCTGGACCCTGGCCGCCCAGGTCCGCAACGCGCTCACCCTGGTCCGCGGCCGCCCGACCGACCAGCTCCCACGCCACGGCGTCGAACTGGCCGGAGTGGTGCTGCTGCTCGGCGGCGGCGACCCGGGCGAGTTCGTGGACCGGTACCTGCGCATCACCCGCCGCTCACGGGCGGCGATGGAGCGCGTCCTCGATGCATGAGGAGCAACGGCGCGGCCTCCTCCGGGTGCTGGCGCCGACGCTCGGCGCCGCGCTGGTGCTGGCCGGCGCGTTCCTGCTGGCGCCCCGGATGGGCACCGACCTGGCGGCGCAGCAGGCCCGGGCGGACTTCTTCGCCGGTCACGGCTGGGCGCCGGTCGACTTCGGCTGGTACGGCGGGGTCGGCCAGTTCGGCTACAGCCTGCTGACGGCGCCGCTGGGATCGCTGATCGGGATGCGGCTGCTCGGGGCGCTGGCGGCGGTGGTGGCGTCGGTCCTGTTCGGGTGGCTGCTGTGGCGCACCGGGGTGCGACGGCCGGTGGCGGGTGCGCTGATCGGGGTGTTGGTCTTCGCCGCCAACCTGGCCAGCGGCCGGGTCACGTTTGCGGTGGGCCTGGCCCTCGCGGTGGCCGCGCTGTGCGCAGCAGCCGACGCCCGGCCATCCCCGGCCGGTCCATCTCCAGCCAGGCCGTCCGGAATCAGCCCAC
>NZ_JBEZGQ010001256.1:0-2153 GCF_040650095.1 Actinoplanes sp. NPDC048791
GTCGCGGCCGCGCTGTCGCCGCCGAAGGGCGTGCGTCCGGTGCCCGCGAACGTGACGACGACGCCCCACGCGAACACGTCCGCGGCCGGCCCGATCCGGCTCGAGTCGCTGTCGAAGCGCTCCGGCGCCATGTACGCGACCGTGCCCACCATCTGGTCGGTGCCCGTGTGCTGGCTGGTCGCCTCGAAGGCGCGGGCGATGCCGAAGTCGATGACCTTCGGGGTGCCCAGCGCGAAGAGCACGTTGGCCGGTTTCAGGTCGCGGTGGATGACGCCGGCACCGTGGATGGCGGCCAGCGCGGTGGCCACGCCGACCGCCACGCTGTACAGGCTGCCGCCGGTCAGCGGGCCCTGCTCGGCGACCACCTCGGCGAGGCTGGGACCGTCCACGTACTCGACGACGAGGTAGGGCGTCTCGTGGTCGGCGTCGGCGTCGAGCAGCTCGGCGGTGCAGAACGGCGGCACCTGGCGGGCCCGGTTGACCTCGCTGCGGAAGCGGGCGCGGAACTCCTCCTCGTACGCCAGCTCGGGCTTGACGACCTTGATCGCCACCAGCCGGTCGTGCCGGTCCTCGGCGAGATAGACGGTGCCCATGCCGCCCTGCCCGAGCCGGGCCAGCAGACGGTAGCCACCGAGGAACTGGGGGTCAGTGGAACGCAGCGGCGCCTTCATCGCGCTGGACGATACCCCGTGAACTCGGCCACGGCAGGTGTGGTGGTGGCCACGGATCCGCTGATATGCCCGTTATTACAGGTTGCGGCGACGTAGCGTTGAGGGCTGCCCAGGGCGGGTCCGTATGCCGCACGCCTGGTTGACGCCGACCCTCGAGGTGAAGATGGTGCACGCCCGGTGACCGTGACGACCGAACCGCAGCTGGTCACGCTCCCTCCCCTCGTCGTCGCACCGGTGCCCCCGGCGGTGTTCCGCTCCCCGTCGGCGCCGGCCACCCGCACCCTGGTCGACATCCTCGACGACACCGTGCGCGCGCACCCGGGCGCCCGCGCGCTCGACAACGGCACCACCGCGCTGACGTACCGCGAGCTCGCCGACGAGGTCGAGGCCGTCCGGGTGACGCTGAACGGGCACGGGATCGGCGCCGGCGACCGGGTCGGCGTACGCATCTCGTCCGGCACGGCCGAGCTGTACCTGGCGATCCTCGGCGTGCTCGCGGCCGGTGCCGCCTACGTGCCGGTCGACGCCGACGATCCCGGGGAACGGGCCGAGCTCGTCTTCGGCGAGGCGGGGGTCGTCGCGGTGCTCGGTGACGGGCTGAGCGTCTCGTTGCGCCGTACCCCCGAGGGCCGCCCCGCCCGGCCCGGCCCGGACGACGACGCCTGGATCATCTTCACCTCCGGCTCGACCGGCACCCCGAAGGGGGTCGCGGTCAGCCACGGCGCCGCGGCGGCCTTCGTCGACGCGGAGGCCCGGTTGTTCCTCGCCGGCGAGGTCAGCGAGGCGATCGGCCCGCAGGACCGGGTGCTGGCCGGGCTCTCCGTGGCGTTCGACGCGTCCTGCGAGGAGATGTGGCTGGCCTGGCGCCACGGCGCCTGCCTGGTGCCGGCCGAGCGGTCGCTGGTGCGCAGCGGCGTCGACCTCGGCCCGTGGCTCGCCGAGCAGCGCATCACCGTGGTCTCGACGGTGCCGACGCTCGCCGCGCTGTGGCCGGTCGAGGCGCTGGAGGAGGTACGGCTGCTGATCTTCGGCGGGGAGGCCTGCCCGCCCGAGCTCGCGCAGCGCCTGGCCGTCGAGGGCCGCGAGGTCTGGAACACGTACGGGCCGACCGAGGCGACCGTGGTGGCCTGCGCCGCGCGGATGACCGGCGACGGACCCGTGCGCATCGGGCTGCCGCTGGCCGGCTGGGAGCTCGCGGTGGTCGACAGCGCCGGCGACCCGGTGGCGATGGGTGAGACCGGCGAGCTGGTGATCGGCGGGGTGGGTCTGGCCCGCTACCTGGACGCCGCCAAGGACGCCGAGAAGTTCGCGTCGCTGCCGTCGCTGGGCTGGTCGCGGGCGTACCGCAGCGGGGACATCGTCCGGGCCGAGCCCGCGGGGCTGCTGTTCGTCGGCCGGGGCGACGAACAGGTCAAGCTGGGCGGGCGCCGGATCGAGCTGGGGGAGGTCGACGCCGCGCTGGAGGCGCTGCCCGGGGTCGCC
>NZ_JBEZGQ010001257.1:0-2145 GCF_040650095.1 Actinoplanes sp. NPDC048791
GGCCGCGGCCCCGGCCAGCGCGGCGGCCAGGCAGGAGATGCGGACGGCGTCCACCGAGGACAGCAGCGGGGCGAAGACCTCCGGGTGCCGGTCCAGGAACCCGGTGTCCACGTCACCGACCCGGAACGCCTGGTGGCGCAGGACACGGACCAGCAGGTCCCGGTTGGCGACCACGCCGTGCAACTGGGTCCGGGTCAGCGCCGACGCCAGCATCCGCGCCGCCTCCTGCCGGGTCGGGGCCCAGGCGACGAGCTTGGCCAGCGTCGAGTCGTGGTGCACGCCGACCACGGTGCCATCCATCACGCCGGCGTCCAGGCGCAGGCCGGGCTGGGGCAGCGGGCGGAACGAACCCGCCACATCCGGTACGGCGAAACGGTGCAGCGTGCCGGAGGCGGGCAGCCACGCGTACGCGGGGTCCTCGGCGCAGATGCGCACCTCGATGGCGTGCCCGCGGATCGGCGGCGGACCCGGCATCGGCAGGCTGCCCCCCTCGGCCACCAGCAGTTGCAGGCGGACCAGGTCGTACCCGGACACGCACTCGGTGACGGCGTGCTCGACCTGCAGGGTGGGGGTCAGCTCCAGGAACCAGAAGTCGCCGTGCTCGTCCAGCAGGAACTCCACGGCGCCGGCGCCGACGAAGCCGATGGCCCGTACCGCGATGATCGCGGCCCGGCACAGCTCCTCACGCAGCGCCGGATCGACCGCTGGGGACGGGGTTTCCTCGATGATCTTCTGGTAGCGGCGCTGCACCGAGCACTCGCGCTCGCCGAACGGCACGACGGCCCCGTGCGCGTCCGCGATGATCGGCACCTCGATGTGCCGCACGTTCTCCACATACGGCTCGCAGAAGACCGTGTCACCGGTCTCCTGACGGGTCGAGGAGATCGCCTCGGCCAGCGTCACCGGGTCCCGGACCACCCGCATGCCCTGCCCGCCGTGGCCGGTCGCCGGCTTGATCAGCACCGGGAAGTCGGTGATCTCGGCCGGGTCGGTCAGCGTGGGCAGCACCGGTACGCCGGCCTCGGCGACCATGGCCTTCGTCTCGATCTTGTTCTGCACGCTGCCCAGCGTCTTGGCCGGCGGGCCGACCCAGATCATCCCGGCGTCCGCGACCTCGGCGGCGAACCCGGGGTCCTCGGCCAGCCGGCCGTCACCCGGATGGATGGCGTTGACCCCGGCCCGCTTAGCCGCCGCGATGATCAGGTCACCCCGCAGGTACGTCGACTCCGCGGTGTTGCCGGACAGGTGGACGGCGTAGTCGGCCTCGGTGACGTGCGGCGCGTCGGCGTCGGCATCGGAGTAGACGGCGACCGTCTCGATGCCGACCAGGCGGCAGGTGGCGAATACCCGGCGGGCGATCTCGCCGCGGTTGGCCACCAGAAGACGTCGGATCACTGGTCTACCTTTCAGGGACTTCAGGGTCGGAAGACGCCGACGTGCTCGGCGCCCTCGACAGCCGCGCTGTGCACGGCGGACAGGCAGAGACCGAGCACCGTACGGGTGTCGCGCGGATCGATGACGCCGTCGTCGGGCAGCTTCCCGAGCGGGGGTGAACCCTCCGCGGGCCGTTCCACCGGCCAGCTGAACAGGAACCGGGGCTCGTAGGCCCGGCCGTAGATGCCGCCGGCCTCCTCGGCGGGCCGGGCGCCGATCATCAGGGTCAGGTGCGGCACGGTCGACTTGGCCACGGCGTGCACCAGCGGGGCACCGTGCCGCACGTCCGCGGCCTCGTGGGCCTCGGCGGCCGGCGCGCCGGTGTACTGCACGAACAGCAGGGACGTGGCCGTCGCGTTGGCGAGCTGGATGAAGTGCACGGCCTTCTGCGTCTCGGCCGGCGAGAACGCCCCGCCCAGGTTGGCCAGCACCCCGATCGGGTAGCCGTGCAGCTCGCCCCAGCCGGTCACCAGCGCGGTGCCCTGGGTCGGCTTGAACTCGTCGAAGTCGCTGCCGTCGAGGATCCGGGCCAGCACCTCGCGCGGCTCGAACACCGTCGCCGGGTCGGCGCCGGCCATGCTCAGCAGGTCCTCGGCGTCGTACTTGGGCGGATTCGGCGGGAAGCAGCGCGGCGCCGGGCCGCGCTTGCGCCAGTTGAAGCGCCGGACGCACTGGCGGGCCAGCCGCAGCCCGTCGCGCTCGTCCTCGGCC
>NZ_JBEZGQ010001258.1:0-2145 GCF_040650095.1 Actinoplanes sp. NPDC048791
GCGGCCTGGACGTCGCCGGCGTGGTGACCGCGGTCGGCGCCCGGGTCACGCGCTTCCGGCCGGGCGACGAGGTCTACGGCACCTGCGCGACCGGCTCGTTCGCCGAGCAGGCGACCGCCAAGGAGGACCGGCTCGCCCGCAAACCCGCCGCGATCTCCTTCGAGCAGGCGGCGGCGACCCCGGTCTCCGGCGTCACCGCCCTGCAGAGCCTGCGCGACGGGGGCGTGCAGGCCGGCCGGCGGGTGCTGATCACCGGTGCGGGCGGCGGCGTCGGGACCTTCGCGGTCCAGCTCGCCAAGGCGTACGGGGCGAGCGTCACCGGCGTCTGCAGCACCGGAAAGGCCGACCTGGTCCGGTCCCTGGGCGCCGACGGCGTCATCGACTACACCCGGCACGAGGTGGACCGCGACGGCCCGGTGTACGACGTCATCATCGACACCGCGGGCAACCGGCCGCTGTCACTGCTGCGCCGGGCCGCGACGCCGCGCGGCACGATCGCTCTGGTCGGAGGCGGGCACGCCAAGGGCCGGATCATGGGCGGCTTCCAGCGCCAGATGGCCGCGCCGCTGCTCTCACCCTTCATGAGCCAGCGCCTGCGCGGCGTGACCGCCCGGGTGCGCGCCGAGGAGCTCGCGGAGCTGAGCCCGCTGCTCGAGTCGGGCCAGGTCACGCCGGTGATCGGCCGCAGCTATCCGCTGGCCGAGGCGGCCGGGGCGATCCGCGACCTGTCGGCGGGCCGCTACCCGGGCAAGCTCGTCGTCACGATCTAGCAGCCGCACAGCTGCCCGATCATGACCATTCGCAGGAGGGGTGTCCCGCAGTGTCGCATTTAGCCTGACTGCCATGAACCGCCGTCTTCGTATCTCCGTGGCCGCCGCAGCTGGTGCCGCCGTCCTCGGCACCGTGGCCGTCGCCATGCCGGCCGAGGCCGCCACCCCGAACCTGCAGTTCCACCTCATCCAGTTCGACTCCCCGAGCAACCCCGACACGAACGCGAACAGCAGCGTCAACGGGGAGTTCGTCCGCATCTACAACAACTCGACGTTCGCGGCGCGGCTGGACCGCTTCACCATCAAGGACGCGAACGGCTACACGTACACCTTCCCGTCGCATGTGATCGGTGCGAAGAAGACGGTCTACGTCCACACCGGCAAGGGCACCAACGGCCGCAAGCCGGACGGCACGCCCGACAGCTCCCGCCTCTACCAGGGACGGGGCTGGCACATCTGGAACAACCCCGGCGACACGGCGACGCTGCGCAGCTCGTCGGGGCGCGTCTACGACACGTGCAAGTGGACGAGCCGCGGCACCGGCGCGACGAACTGCGGCCCCCTCGGCAACACCGCCGTCGGCACCAATCCGCCGGCTCCCGCACCGACGACCACCCGACCGGGCCCCGTCGAGCCCACGACACCGCCGACCACCACGACGCCCGTCATCACTACCCCGGCGCCGCCTGCGGACGATCCCACGACAGAGACCCCGTCCATCGGCTGAGGCGTCACTGCTGCCCGGCGCGGCGGTGGAACGACGCGGTCAGACCCTGCGGTGTCAGCAGACCGCCGAAGTCCGGGGTGCCGCCGTTGCCGGGCGCGATGCTCACGTCGTACTCGCGCACCAGCCAGAAGGTGCTCAGCACCAGCTGGATCATGCCCAGCTGCGTCCCCACGCAGACCCGCGGCCCCGCGCCGAACGGCAGGTAGGTGTGGCGTTGCAGCTGGGCCCGCGGCTCCAGCCACCGCTGGGGGTCGAAGGCCTCCGGGTCGCGCCACCACCGTTCGTCGCGGTGCAGGGCGTACAGGCTGAACAGGACCTGGTCCCCCCGGTCGAGGCGCCATTCGCCCAGGGTGGTCGCCCGCCGCGCGGTCCGGCCGATGAGCCAGGTCGGCGGGCGCAACCTCAGCACTTCTTTGACAAAAGCCTCCGTGTACGGCAATGAAGTCGTCGGCGGCGCCACCTCGGTGTCGTGGGCGGCGGCCTCCTGCTCGACCGCGCGCCGCACCTCCGGATGAGCCACGAGGTCGTGCACGATCCAGGTCAGGGCGGCCGCCGGGACGCCATACGCGGCCAGCATGATCCCCCGGATCAGCCGCTCGACCTGCAGGTCGCTGAGCGCGGGCGCGTCCGCGGCCAGGAGCACGTCGA
>NZ_JBEZGQ010001259.1:0-2136 GCF_040650095.1 Actinoplanes sp. NPDC048791
TCGAAGCGCGCGGCGCTGTCCCGCGCCGACAAGGTGGTCGTGCTGATCGGCGGCCGCGCGGTGGCCCAGGGCACCTGGCGTGAGCTGAAGGACAGGTACGGCCACCTGGCCGGCTGAGTGATCGCCGGCGGCGGGATCCCGTCGCCGGCGATCGCGGCCGCACAGCCGGTGTTCGCGGTCGCGCGGCCGGTGTTCGCGGTCGCCCGGCCGGCTACCGGCCGGCCACGTCCCGCTTGCTCGGGACCAGGGCGTGCGGCTCGCTGTCCAGGTCGTCGATGCCGAAGCTGATGATGCGGCGCGGGTGGATCCGGATGATCGCCTCGCCGTCGGCCGGCTGGACCGCCTCGGCGACGCCCCGGATCTCCAGGCAGCGCACCCGCCACGGGTCCGTCGAGGGCAGGTCGTCGACCACGAAGGCGACCCGCCCGTTGTCCGCGACGTTGCGGTACTTGCGGCTGGCGGCCATGTGCCAGCCACTGATGTCGATGGTCGCCAGGTCGCTGTTCCAGCGGAAGCCGACCGGGCTGACCTGCAGGGTGCCGTCGGGCTGGGCGGTCGCCAGGCGGCCGAGCGGCTGGCCGGCCAGGTGGGCGAGTTCTGCTGCGGTGAAGGTCATCCCCGCAGTCGACAACCTGCACCCGGCTTCAGGTCAAGAAGCGGCCTGTGTCTGCAGCTGCCGCACGACACTCGTGACGGTGCCGGCCGGGATGGCGAAACCGACGCCGACGCTGCCGGTGCTCTGATCGCTGGCCGTGGCGATGGCCACGTTGATGCCGATGACGTTGCCGGAGGTGTCGACCAGGGCGCCGCCGGAGTTGCCCTCGTTGATCGGCGCGTCGGTCTGCAGCAGGCCGGTCAGCTGCTCGGTGCCGGTGCCGACCTCACGGTCGAGGGCGCTGACGATGCCGGAGGTGACGGTGCCCTCCAGCCCCAGCGGTGCGCCGAAGGCCAGCACGGTGTCGCCGACGGCCACGCTGTCGTCGGCCCCGAACGTGGCCGGGGTCAGCCCCGACACCCCGGTCGCCTGCACCAGCGCCAGGTCGTGGGTGCTGTCGGCGGCGACAACCTTGGCCGGCACGGTACGGCCGTCGGCGAGCCGCACGCTGACCGTGCCCCCGGAGGCGATGACGTGGTTGTTGGTCAGGATCAGCCCGTCGGCACTGAGCACGACCCCGGAGCCGAGCGCCGACTCGTTCGCGCCGTCGATGAGCACGGTGACGATGCTGGGTGCGACCTTCGCGGCGATCGGGGCGAGACTGTTGTTCTCGCTCACGGCCACTGCGGTGGTGGTGGTGGTGGTGGTCGCCGTGGCGGCGGTGGTGGCCGAGGCCCGGTCGGCGTAGTGCTCGGCGAGGAAGCCGCCCGCCGTACCGCCGCCGGCGATCAGCGCGAGCACCGCGGCCCCGCCGGCGACCCGCCGCGGCCAGTGCCGGTCTCCCCCGCCACGATGACCGATGACATCCGGCGGCAGCGGCGGAGCCGGCGGGATGGTGCCGGTGGACGTGGCATCCTCGGTGTACGGGGGCCGGGTCAGCAGATCGGTCATGGCGCGCCTCGCCTCATCAGTGAGCGGTGATGACCCCACTGTTGCCCGGCAGGTTGTCAGCGACCGGTGAACTCTCTGTGGGTTGGCTGTAGGCGCGCCGTTGGCAGCTACCGCCCAACGCATCGGCGGACCTTGATGACCCTCCTACGGTGGGCGCACGGCACGCTGGCCGCCGCGGCCCCGGCCCAGGCCGTCACCAACTACGGGTGTGTCTATCCGCGGGTCTGCTTCTACAAGACTTACGCCGACTGGCCCCACCGCCACGCAGATCGAGATCATCGACTGACCCCGGTGCTGAGCAGCCGCGGTGCTCCCGGACAGCGCCGGGGGCACCGCGATCGGGTCAGCCGAGCGTCAGGAACCGCGGGCTGAGCGCGTTCAGGAAGTCCTTGGGATCGAAGCGTGCCCCCACCGAAGCGACACCGGCCGACGCGCCCTCCCCGGCCACGATCCGCGCGGCCGCCTCCACGACCAGCGGTGCGGTGACCGCGTAGATGTCGCGGCCGCTCGCCACAACCCGGCGCTCCTCGCCACCCGAGCGAGCCACGACCTCGACCAGGAAGGTCTGCGCCGACCGCCCGTGCCCGTCG
>NZ_JBEZGQ010001260.1:0-2134 GCF_040650095.1 Actinoplanes sp. NPDC048791
GCCGGCCGCGGAGGCGCCCGCGGCGCCGCGGACCGCGATCGACCCGGTCTGCGGCATGACCGTCGTGATCGGACCGGACGCGATCACGGCGGAGGACCACTACTTCTGCGGTACGGGCTGCCGGACCGCCTTCCTCGCGCGGGTCTGACGGTGTTCGTCACCTGTGTCGTCCTCGCGGCGGGCAACTCCGCCCGCTTCCGGACCGGATCCGGCTCCCGCCCCGGCCCGGGGACCAAGCAGTTGCTGCCGTACCGGGGCCGGACGCTGGTGGACGCCGCGCTCGACACCGCCCGGGCCGGCCCGTTCGCGCAGCGGATCGTCACGCTGGGGGAGTCGGCCGCCGCGATCCGGGCCGGCGTCGACCTGACCGGCTTCCTGGCCGTCGACGTGCCCGCCGCGGGCAATGGCTGCGGGGCTTCGGTCAGCACGGCGGTCGGCTCGGTGGATCCCCGGGCCGCAGGGCTGGTGCTGCTGCTGGGTGATCAGCCGCAGGTCACGGCCCGGGCGGTCGCCGACCTGATCGCGATCGCCGGTGGCAGTGCGCTCGGCGTCTGCCGTTACGACGACGGGCCGGGGCATCCGTTCTGGTTCCGGCGGGACCTGTTCGCCGCGTTGCGAGGGCTGCACGGCGACAAGGCGGTGTGGAAGCTGCTGCACTCCGGCGACCACCCGGTCACCGAGGTGCCGGTGGCCGGGCCGGTGCCGGTCGACGTCGACACCTGGGCCGACTACGAGCGCCTGCTGACCGGAGACCACCTTGTCGGCTGATCAGTTCGCCGCGCCGGCCGGCGGCCCCGACGAGGTGCGGCAGCGGCTCGACGCCGTCGACTACCTCGTCGACGACGGGCTGGCGATGGCGCTGTTCCTCGCCCTGCGGCTGGGCCGGCCGTTGCTGCTCGAAGGTGAACCCGGCGTCGGCAAGACCGCCGCGGCCAAGGCCCTGGCCCGGGTGCTGGACACCACGCTGATCCGGTTGCAGTGCTACGAGGGCCTGGGCGTGCCCGAGGCCCTCTACGAGTGGAACCACCAACGGCAGCTGCTCGCCATCCGGCTGGCCGAGGCGCGGTCGGAGAAGCTCGGCGAGGCGGACCTGTTCACCGCCGAGTTCCTGCTGGAACGGCCCATCCTGCGGGCCGTCCGCGACCCCGGGCCGGTGCCGCCGGTGCTGCTCATCGACGAGATCGACCGGGCCGACGACGAGTTCGAGGCGCTGCTGTTCGAGTTCCTGGGCGAGGCCGCGGTCACCGTCCCGGAGCTCGGCACGTTCACGGCCGCGCGCCCGCCCGTGGTGGTGCTGACCTCCAACCGCAGCCGCGAACTGCACGACGCCCTGCGCCGGCGCTGCCTCTACCACTGGATCGACTACCCGTCGGCCGGCCGGGCCGCGGAGATCCTGCGCCGTACGGTGCCGGGCGCGGACGCGGCGCTGATCCACGCCGCCACGGCGTTCGTCGGCCGGGTCCGCGGACTCGACCTCGACAAGGCGCCGGGGATGGCCGAGACCATCGACTGGGTCGGCGCGCTGTCGGCCCTGGGCGTCACAGAGCTCATCCCCGACCAGGTGGTCCGCACGCTCGGCGCGATCGCGAAGACCCCCGACGACCGTGACCTGATCACGGCGGCCCTCACGGCCGGAACCCAGGAGAGGCGACCATGAAGATCACCAACGAGTTCACGGTGCCCACGCCGATCGAGCGGGCCTGGGCGGTGCTCACCGACCTCGAGGGCATCGCCCCGTGCCTGCCCGGTGCCCAGCTCACCGGGGTCGACGGGGACACCTACTCGGGCAAGGTCAAGGTCAAGGTCGGGCCGGTGGTGTCGGACTTCGCGGGCACGGCCCGCTTCGTCGAGAAGGACGACACGGCCCACCGCGCGGTGATCGACGCGAAGGGACGCGACGCGCGCTCGGCCGGCAACGCGACCGCGCTGGTGACGGCGCAGCTGCGGGCGGACGGGGACCGGACGGTGGTCTCGGTCGACACGGACCTGAAGATCTCCGGCAAGCTGGCCCAGTTCGGCAGCGGGATGATCAAAGAGGTGATGACTCAGGCCGTCGGCGAACCGCACCGGGTGGCGGAGCTGGGTGGCCCAGTAGGCCGGATCGGTGGCCTGCGCGGCGGTGATCCAGGTGCCG
>NZ_JBEZGQ010001261.1:0-2134 GCF_040650095.1 Actinoplanes sp. NPDC048791
GCGCTCTCCTGGAGCGCGACCCGACGCTGGCCGTGGTGGGCGAGGCCGCCGACGGCAGCGAGGTCCCGGCGGCGGTGGCCACCCACCACCCCGACGTCGTCCTGATGGACATCCGCATGCCCCGCGTCGACGGCCTGGCCGCCACCGAATCGCTGCGCCGCCGCCCGAGCGCGCCGGAGGTCATCGTCCTGACCACCTTCGACGCCGACGAGTTCGTGCTGCGCGCCCTGCGGGCCGGCGCCAGCGGCTTCCTGCTGAAGGACACCCCGCCGGTGGAGATCCTGCACGCGGTACGCCGGGTGGCCCAGGGCGAGGCGATGCTGTCACCCGCGGTGACCCGCCGCCTGATCGCCCACGTGGCGGCGCCGGAGGCGGGCGGCGGACGGCAGCGGGCGCTGAGCGCGCTCGAAGGCCTCAGCGAGCGCGAACGCGAGGTCGCTTTGCTGCTGGGCCAGGGCCGCGCGAACGCGGAGATCGCCACGGAACTGTTCATGAGCGTCGCGACGGTGAAGGCGCACGTCTCCCGCCTGCTGGTCAAGCTCAACCTGAACAACCGCGTCCAGATCGCCCTCCTCGTCCACGACGCCGGCCTGGCCTGATCTCGGCCCGGCCGGCCACGCCGAGGCTGTCCCTGCTCGTCCACGGCCTGCCTTCGGCCTGGCCGCGCGGCGTCTGATTCGGCCGGGCCGCGGCCCGGGATGAGACCATGCCGGGATGACCGAGGAGACGATCGACGACGGCGTGGCGCTCAGCGCCGCCCACATCTCGGCGGCGGTCGGCGAGCTCGGCTGGCGCTACGTCCTGGGCACCCTGCGCGCCTCGATCCGGCTGGGTCCGCTGTGGCAGGTAGCGGAAGTCGCCACCGAGCTGATCCGGGCCTGCGGCGCCGGCGCCGACGAGTGCCTCTGGCTGGACCTGCGGCCCGGACGGCTGGAGCTCACCCTGCATCCACCGGACCCGGCCGGACTGACCGCCCGGGAACTGGCCCACGCCCGCATGATCGCCACCACGGCCGCGGAGATGGGCCTGCCGCTCGCGCCGGACGCCGACGGCCGGCGGTCGGTGCAGGCGCTGGAGATCGCCGTCGACGCGCTGGACATCGCGGAGATCCGGCCGTTCTGGAAGGCCGTGCTCGGCTACACCGACGAGCCGGGCGGCGGCGGCCCGCGCGATCCGATCGTGGACCCGCTCGCGCAGGGCCCGGCGCTCTGGTTCCAACAGATGACCGGCCCGCGGGCCCAGCGCAACCGGCTGCACCTGGACGTCTCGGTGCCGCACGACGAGGCGCCGGCGCGGATCCGGGCCGCGCTGAGCGCGGGCGGCATCCTGCTGTCCGAGGCCCGGGCGCCGTCCTTCTGGATCCTCGCCGACCCCGAGGGCAACGAAGCCTGCGTCACCACCTGGCAGGGCCGCGACTAATGCATCCGGCGCCGCGTTGCGAGCGGCATCGTGGGGCTACCGGGAACGGCAGTGGCGACGAGTTCGGAGACGGTCGCGAAGCGGAAGCCGCGGGCCCGCAGCCCTTCGATCATCGCCCCGAGCCGGCGCAGGGCCACCAGCCGCCGGTCCGCGCCGACGTCGTGGGCCAGCACGATGTCACCCGGACGGACCCCGTCGACGATCGCGCGGACCTGGGCGTCCGGGTCGTCGGCGAAGGCCCGTTCGCGCATCTGCTGGGACCACAGCACGATGTCGTAGCCCAGCGAGTCGGCCGCCAGCAGCGTCGAGCCGCCCAGGTGGCCGTACGGTGGCCGCATCAGGGCCGGCGCCCGGCCGGTGACCTCGTGGATCACCTCGTGGGTCCGGGTCAGCTCGGCGGTGACCCCGGCCAGGTCGAGGGTGGCCAGATCGTCGTGCGACCACGAGTGGTTGCCGACCTCGTGGTTGTCCAGCCGCCCGCGGACGAGGCCGGCGTGCTCCCGCAGGTTCCGCCCCACCATGAAGAACGTGGCCGGCACCCCGGCCGCCTCCAGCGTGTCCAGCACCATCGGCGTCCACCGCGGCCCCGGCCCGTCGTCGAAGGTGAGCGCCACCACCGGTTCGGCGGTCTCGGCGTAGTACCGCACGGTCACGTCGGCGTGCCGGGCCGCGGCCGGCGTGTCGGCGGCCCCCGCTCGGCGGCGGCTACGCGGCG
>NZ_JBEZGQ010001262.1:0-2131 GCF_040650095.1 Actinoplanes sp. NPDC048791
GCCGCCGCCCGTACCCCTGCCCAAGCTGACGGCGGACCGCCTGGCGCGGGCTCTGCGATCGGTCACGACCGAGCCGCGCTATGCGGCGCGGGCCGCGGCCGTCGCGGCCCGGCTGGCGGACGAGGACGGCACGGCGCGGATCGCGCAATGGCTGGAGAAGCAGCGGCTGGAAGAGCAGCGGCCGCCCTCCTGAGCAGGAGAGCGGCCGCGGCCGGGGAACGACCGATCAGCGCTCGTTGATCGGGATGAACTGCCGCTCGGTCTCGCCGATGTACAGCTGGCGCGGGCGGCCGATCTTGGTGGCCGGGTCGGCGTTCTGCTCGGCCCACTGGGCGATCCAGCCGGGCAGCCGGCCGAGGGCGAACAGCACCGTGAACATCTTGGTCGGGAAGCCCATGGCCTTGTAGATCAGGCCGGTGTAGAAGTCGACGTTCGGGTACAGCTTGCGGGAGACGAAGTAGTCGTCCGCGAGGGCGATCTCCTCGAGCTTGAGCGCGATGTCGAGCAGCGGGTCGGGCTTGTCCATCGTGGAGATGACGTCCTGGACGGCCTTCTTGACGATGGCGGCGCGCGGGTCGTAGTTCTTGTAGACCCGGTGGCCGAAGCCCATGAGCTTCACGCCCTTCTCCTTGGCCTTGACGCGGCGCACGAAGGCGTCCACGTCACCGCCGTCGGCGCGGATGCCCTCGAGCATCTCCAGCACCGCGGAGTTGGCGCCGCCGTGCAGCGGGCCGGAGAGCGCGTTGATGCCCGAGGACACCGACGCGAACAGGTTGGCCTGGGCCGAGCCCACCAGCCGCACGGTCGACGTGGAGCAGTTCTGCTCGTGGTCGGCGTGCAGCACGAAGAGCATGTCGAGCACCTTGGCGATCGTCGGGTCCACCTCGTAGTTCACGGTGGGCAGCCCGAACGTCATGCGCAGGAAGTTCTCGACGTAGTCCAGGGAGTTGTCCGGGTACGGCAGCGGGTGGCCGATGGACTTCTTGTACGCGTACGCCGCGATCGTCGGAAGCTTCGCCATCAGCCGGATCCCGGAGATCTCGACCTGCTCCGGATCGGTCGGGTCGAGCGCGTCCTGGTAGAACGTCGACAGCGCGGTGACGGCCGAGGAGAGCACGGCCATCGGGTGCGCGTCGCGCGGGAAGCCGGAGAAGAAGGCGCGCATCTCCTCCTGCAGCAGCGTGTGCACGCGGATCTTGTCGCCGAACTCGGCCAGCTGGGCCGGCGTCGGCAGCGCGTCGTGGATCAGCAGGTACGACACCTCGAGGAACGAGGCCTTGCCCGCGAGCTGCTCGATCGGGAAGCCCCGATAGCGCAGGATGCCGGCGTCACCGTCGATGTAGGTGATCGCCGACGCGCAGGAAGCCGTGTTGACGAAGCCCTGGTCCAGGGTGACGTATCCGGTCTCCTTCAGCAGCGCGCTGACGTCGATGCCGCCTGGACCCTCGACCGCCGGGCGGACCGGCATGGACAACTGGCCACCGGGGTGGTCGAGCTTGACATCCGTCATGTATTTCCCTCACTTCACCGGCAGATGTCGCCAATAACCTGCCGTTCACCGTAAACCCTCAACCTGAACGGGTCATCAGACGGTCGACCGCTGAGGGATTGATCACGACCGCCTTCCCAGGAACACCATAGATAATGGTCTGTGGACCGCGTCGTCGCGGTGCGGAGGTGGTGAACCGATGCGGATACCGGGCCCTGCTCCTGTCGTCGTGGGCGTCAACGGCACTTCTTCGGGGCTGGCCGCCGCGCGGCTGGGTGCGCGGGAGGCCGTGGCCCGGGGTCAACCGCTGCGGATCGTGCACGTGTTCTCCTGGCCCGGCCCGCGCTCCTTCGATGATGCACCCGACTGGGCCACGGCGCGCCACGAGGCCGGGCGGATCGTGGCCGAGGCGGTCGCCACCGCCACCCGTACGGTGCCCGGCGTGCACGTCGAGGGCCTGCTCGCCGACGGCCTGCCGGTCCGTGAGCTGCTGCGGCAGAGCCACACCGCGGATCTGATCGTGCTCGGCGACGACGACCTCGCCCTCAGCCCGCGCCTGCCGGCCGACTCCGTGCTCGTGCAGACCGTCGCCCGGGCCCGCTGCCCGGTCGTGGTGGCCCGGGGCAACCGCCCACCGGCCGG
>NZ_JBEZGQ010001263.1:0-2129 GCF_040650095.1 Actinoplanes sp. NPDC048791
TGCCACCGCGCCGCCCAGTACGCCAGCCCCTGCCCCAGCTCCGCCACCCGCGCCGGGGTCTCCTGCTCCCGCAGCGCCCGCACCGCGTGCCCGACCCTGATCACCCCGTGCGTCGCCCCCGCGGCGATGCCGGGCAGCAGCCGCGGCCACCAGAGCGCCAGCACGTCCGGCCACGGCTCGGCGCGCATCGCCCGGTCGAAGAACGTCAGCCAGTCGCCCGTGCGCACCGGGTCACCGAGCGGTTCGCGCCACTCGTCCGCGGCGATCGGCGCGATGCCCCGCGGCACCTCCACCAACCGCTGCTCGTACGCGTCGAGCCACCGGTGCACCTGGTCCGCATGCCCGTGGTGGACCAGTGCCTCGGCCGCCATCGGGCCGTGGTTGGACAGCCAGCCGTCGTGTTCGGGCCCGGTGGTGTGCAGCCGCCGCAGGGCCTCGTCGAGAATTCCGGTCATCGTCGCAGCGTGCGTGTTGAACCTCGGTTGAGGTCAAGGGGCCATGATGGGCCCGTGGGTTTCGAGGAGGATCTGGACGCGCGGCCGTTCTGGCGCCGGCTCAGCCGCGGCGAGCAGCGCTGGCCGTTCGCCCTCGCCATCGCCGTGATGATCGCGCTGCAACTGACCCTGCCCGAGCGGTACAGCCTGGGCGCGTGGTGGGTGCTGCCGGCCGTCGAGGTGGTCGTCATCGGCGCGCTGGTGGCGGCGAATCCGGGCCGGCTGGAGCGCCGGACCCCGATGCTGCGCCGGCTGAGCCTGGGTCTGATCGCCGTGGCCAGCCTGGGCACGGCCTGGTCGGTCGTGCGGCTGGTGGTCGACATCGCCGGCGGCGGTGACACCGGCAGCGCGGCCGAACTGCTGGGCAGCGGCGCCGCGATCTGGCTGATCAACGTGCTGACGTTCGCGGTCTGGTACTGGGAGCTGGACCGCGGCGGGGCGTTGGAGCGGGCGGCCGGCACCGACCCGTACCCGGATTTTCTCTTTCCGCAGATGACCGCGCCGGACATGGCGCCGAAGGAGTGGCGGCCGCAGTTCGCCGACTATCTGTATCTGGCGTTCACCAACGCGACCGCCTTCAGCCCGACGGACACGCTGCCGCTGTCGCGCTGGGCCAAGCTGACCATGATGCTGCAGTCGGCGATCTCGCTGGTCACCGCGGCGCTGGTGGTCGCCAAGGCGGTCAACGCGCTGGGATGAACAGGCGCATGCCCGGGTCACGGTTGCGCACGAAACCGAGCGAGGCGTAGAGCGGTTCGCCCTCCGCGGAGGCGCGCAGGTCGATCGCTCCGATGCCGCGCTGCTCGTACCAGGCGAGCAGGGCGGTCATGCAGGCCCGGGAGAAACCCCGGCGGCGGTACGCGGGGTCGGTGGCGACGTTGAGCACGTACCCGCGCAGCCCGGTCGGGTCGTTCGGGCCCGGCAGCCGCTGATCGATCGTGCCCACGACGCAGGCCGCGAGCCCCGGGGTGTCCGGCTTGTCCACCACGAACGCGGCCATGGCGTCGTTGCCCGGGTCGAGCAGCCGGCGCACCACCGCGATGCCGGGGCCGATCCAGGCCTGCGGGTCGCCGCCGCCGGGACGGACCGAATCCATCATCACGCTGCGCAGGCGCAGGAGCTCGGCGGCATCGTCCACGCCGGCGCGCCGGACCTCGATCATGGCCGCCATTCTGGCACGGACCAGTTGCACAATTTCTGTGCACAACTATTGTGCAACTTATGGAGCCCACTCAGGTCCACCTCGACGGCAAACAGATCCGGGTCCTCGCGCAACCGCTGCGCTCGCGGCTGCTGGGCCAGCTGCGACTGGACGGGGCCGCCACTGCCACCCGGCTCGCCGAGACACTCGGCACCAACACCGGCGCCACCAGCTACCACCTGCGTCAGCTCGCCGACGTCGGGCTGGTCGTCGAGGACGAGAGCGCCGGCCGCGGCCGCGAGCGCTGGTGGCGGGCCGCCCACGACGTCAGCAGCTGGCAGCGCGACGCCTTCGCCGGCGACCCGGACGCGACCGCCGCCTCCGACTGGCTCGACAGCTACGGCCTGCAACGCCTGGTCGCCCGGGCCGAGAGCTGGCAGCGGGCCCGGCCGGCCGAGCCGCCGGCCTGGCGGACCGCCGCCTCGCCGGTCAGT
>NZ_JBEZGQ010001264.1:0-2127 GCF_040650095.1 Actinoplanes sp. NPDC048791
CTCCAGGTTGACAACGGCCGGTTCGTGACGGCAGTCGGCGGCGGCGGCCGGATCACGAGCGTGATGCGCACCGACGCCACCGTGATCGGTCCCAACGAGAAGTTCACGCTCGAGCCGGTCGGCGACGGGGTGCACGTCGACCTGCGGACCCGGTCCGCGAACTACGTGACCGCGGTGAACAGCGGTGGGCTCACCCACAACCAGGTGACCGACGTGCTGCACACCGACGCGATCAGGCGGGACACCTGGGAGACGCTCGAGCTCGTCGGGCAGGGGGACGGAACGGTGGGCATCCGTCTCTTCGACCGTCACTTCCTGACGGCGGTCGACGGCGGTGGCCGGTCGAGCGGAGCCTTCGACTCCAACCGGTCAGTGGTGAAGTCCTGGGAGAAGTTCCGCTTCATCTGTGGCCTCAGCTTCTAGGGCGAAAGCCGGTGGAGTGCGCGTCACGCACTCCACCGGCTCGCGCGGCCCGGGTCAGTTGCTGGCGCGGATCGCGTAGCTCGTGATGGCGGCGAGCAGAGACAGGAGGGCGACACTGGTCAGCAGCCAGCCGGCGTTGATCAGCCGGTGCTTGCGGAGGACCACTCGCGACAGACCCACCACGTGGAACGTGAGAATCTTGAATTCGTCGTCCTCGTCGATCTGATCGAAGCTGTTCACCGCCCGGCGAAAGGGCAGGCTGCCCAGATGCCCGAAGTACCACAAGGATTCGACGGGATAGGGCGACCGCCTCTTCTCGTTCCCGATGTCGATGTCGAGGCGCTTGAAGTCGGCCTTGATGTTGTGACGGTGCCGAGAGAGCAAGCTCGTGGCCGCGGCGCCGATCGCCCCGGCCAGCGCCGACACGGCGACGGCCAGGAAGGCCCACGTCTCCGGGCCGAGGTTCTGAGTCGGCACAGTCGCGTCGTCAGGCTTGGCGGAGACGATGCCGAAGCCGATCGTGACGAAGACCCCGTTGACCGTCAGGATCAGCTGGGCCTTTGTCTCCGCGACCTTGTACCAGTCCATGACCCGGTCGTAAACGCGGCGGGCGTAGTCAGTGCGCGCCACCCGCAAGGCAACGTCCATTTTGATGGATACTTCACCGGTTTGCTCGCGCCTCTGTCGCCGCCACATGTACGAAAAGTATTTGATCGACTTCATAACGTCGATACCTGAGGCGACTTCCACCCATGTCAGCCGCGGTCGCCGTTGGCGGCACCGTCAGTCGATGATGGCCACCATGGCGATGGAGACCAGGATGCCCGGCCGGTCGACGCCGAGCCGGCTGACGCAGCGCGGCGGGCGCACGTCGGGGAAGAACTCGGCGAAGACCTCCGTGACGCTGTTTCCGGCTTTGACCGCCTGGCTGTAGCTCGGGTATTCCGGGGCGTCGGGGGTGGAGATGATCTGTCGGGGCATCTGCTGCGTCCTTTCATCGGGCGGCGGCAAGCCGAGGCGCGCAGGCGCGGATCGTTGCCTCGAGGCGGGGCCAGGACAGGCCGGGCGGCAACCCGACCATGGTGATGTCGGTGACGGCGTCCCATCGTTCGAGCTGCTCCCGCACCGTAGCCGCAGTGCCGTACGCGGTGAATTCGTCGAGCAGGATCTGCGCCTCGGCCGGGATGGTTCTGGTGGCCCGGACGAGTCCGACCTCGGTGGCGAGGCCCTGGCGGGCGAGCACCTCCGGATAGATGTCACCCATCACCCCCAGGTACGCCGCCGTGCATTCCGCCGCGGTCGCCCGGGCCGCCGCGACGTCCGGGTCGACGACCGTGAACGGTCCGGCCGCGACCGTCAGCGGGTGCGTCGCCGCTCGCGGCCCGGCCAGGCCGGCGCCGAGCTCGCGCACCCGGCCGGGGCGCAGGTACAGCGGATACCAGCCGTCGGCCAGGTCCGCGGCGACCCGGATGGTGCGCTCACCGGTCGCGGCCAGCCAGATCGGCAGATCCGGTACGGGCGGCTGGCCGAGACGCAGCGCTCGCGCCGCCGGTACGGCCGACAGCGTCACCCGGTCACCGTTCAGCAGGGCGCGCACCTGCTCCGTGACCGCGCGCAGGCGAGGCAGGATCCGCTGATCACGGTGGTCGACCAGTCCACGGTCGGCGGCATCGACCTGCACGACCTGCACCACCCGAACGACTT
>NZ_JBEZGQ010001265.1:0-2126 GCF_040650095.1 Actinoplanes sp. NPDC048791
GGCCGGTGCTCGACGACGAGGTGGGCGTCGGCGAGCGCCCGCAGCGCCGCCTGGGCTTGCCCCGCTGTGCCGTCGAGGAGCTGCGCGGCGGCCGCGACCGTGAGGTCCGGAACCGGTGCGCACCCGAGGAGCCGGAAGGCCCGCTGCGCGGCGGGCCTGAGACGACGGTACGACTGGTCGAAGATCGTCCGCAGGCTGTTCTGCGGGTCCCCGTCGACCAGCAGCGCGTCGAGCCGCCGGTCGCCGAGCAGCTCCCGCACGTACGCGGCGATCCTCGTCCGGGGCCGGGCGGCCAGGTTCGCCGCCGCGATCCGCAGGGCCAGGGGCAGGAAGCCGCAGGCGCGGATCAGGTCGTCGGTCGCCTGCGCCTCGCCGGCGACCCGCTCGGCACCGAGGATGCGGGCGAGGAGCTCCACGGCGTCCCCGGGCGACAGCAGGTCGACCTCGACACGCCTTGCACCGTCCCGCGCGATCAATCCACCGAGCGCGTCGCGGCTGGTCACCAGGACGAGGGTGCCGGGAGTGGCCGGCAGGATCGGACGCACCTGCGCGGCGGAAGCGGCGTTGTCCAGCAGGATCAGCACACGCTGACCCGCGAGGGTCGCGCGGTAGAGCGCCGCCGCCTCGTCGACATCCGCCGGGATCTGCCGCGGGGGGACGCCCAGCGTCCGGAGCATCACGCCGAGCGCCTCGGCGGCCGGCAGCGGACGGCGCTCGTCGTACCCCCGGAGGTCGAGGTAGAGCTGGCCGTCCGGGAAGCGTGCGGCGATCCGGTGGGCCCAGTGCACGGCCAGCGCGGTCTTGCCGACGCCGCCGACGCCGACGACCGCGCTGACGATCACCACGTCGGTCCCGCCCGGCGTGGCCGTGAGCAGTGCGTCCAGGCCCGCCAGCTCCGCGGACCGCCCGGTGAAGTCGGGGATGTCGTGCGGCAGGAAGCGCCGGGCCGTCCCGCTGCCGGCTTCCCGGGCGGCGGGTGTACGCAACGCGTCGTCGTTGCGCAGGATCCGGTCGTGCAACTCGGTGACCGGCGGGCCCGGATCGATGCCCAGCTCGCCGGAGAGGGTCTGCCGGAGGCGGCGATAGGTGGCCAGCGCCTCGGCCGGGCGGCCGCTGCGGTAGAGCGCGAGCATCAGTGCGCCGGCCAGCCTCTCCCGGAAGGGATGGGCGGCGGCGAGAGCGGCCAGGTCGTCGACCACGGCATGGTGGTTGCCGAGCTCGTTCTCCGTGTCGAACAACGTCTCCAGCGCGGCCAGCCGTTGATCTTCCAGCTGGTGCCGGGCCTGGTCGACGAAGGCGCCGCTCACACCGCCGAGCGGCGTTCCGGACCACAGGTCCAGACCGGACCGCAGGGCGGCGACGGCCGGCGTCAGCTCGCCGGCCCGGGCCAGCTGCTGCCCCCGGTCGCGGTGCTCGGTGAACGCGAGCAGGTCGAGCTCGGCAGCGGTCACGGTCGCCCGGTAACCACCTCCGGCGCTCGTGACCAGCTCCCGCCCGGCGGCCCGCAACGCCCGGCGTACGGCCGAGACCGCCGCGAAGACCTGCCTTTTCGCCGTCGCCGGGGGCGCGGCCCCCCACAGGGCGTCGATCAGCTGATCCGTAGTCACGGTCTGGTTGGGATGCAACAGCAGATAGGCCAGCACGGCCCGCCGCTGCGCGCGTTCGATGTGCACCGGCCGGCCTTCGACGACCACCCCGACCGGCCCCAGCAGCACCAGTTTCACGAAAGGCCCCCGTCGGTCCCCGTATCCCCGGAAGGCGAACGTATACCAAACGTATCAATGGCCTGCTCCACCCTTGTGGATACGTGATGGGCGGACGAAGTCCGGACGTGCGAGGGAGGTGAGATTGATGAAGATCATCATCCGTACGGTGGAATCGGTGAAGTCCACGCAGTGGCCGGACTCCTGATGACGTGAGGTGGACGGCCGCGGCGGCACCGTGCGGCCGTCCACCCTTTTTCCTCGCGGTGCGGCCAACACGGAGGTAAACGATGCGGATCGGCCTGAAACCCTGTGCCTGGGAACGCGCCGGCACCGCCCTGTACGTGGTCTGCGACCCCAGCCGCTCGGTGGAGCTCGACGACCCCGACGGCCAGGTCGAGCGCCTGCTGACGGTGCTGCGCG
>NZ_JBEZGQ010001266.1:0-2120 GCF_040650095.1 Actinoplanes sp. NPDC048791
AGGTCCCGGGCTCGAGCATGTCGCGCACCTGGGCCTGGAACTCCTTGTTGATCGCGCCCTTGGTCATCTTGCCCATCAGCGCTCCCAGCCCGGCACCGACGGCCATCCCGAGGAACGGGATGAAGAACAGCACGCCGAACAACAGCCCCCAGAACATCCCCCAGGAGGCGCCGCCGGCCACCTGGTGATGGTTGGTGGTGACGTGGAACTTGCCCTCCCGGTCGCGACTGATGGCCGCGATGGCGTCGGGCTGGATGATGAGGTCCTTGGCGAGGCGCTGGGCCTCCAGCGACGCGGCTGTCGCGGTCGTCTCGTCGGGGTAACCGATGGCGACAAGTGTTGCCATGATTCGAACACTTCCCTTCGCTGATCTGCACGGCCGGCGTCGTCCCCGGCGTCGGCACCAGTCAGCCACGCCGGCCGGGGGCCGACCTCATTCCGGGCGAATGAAGCTGCGCCGGGCTCCGCGGCGCCGCGGCGCCGCCCCGGCACCGGCGTCACCCGCGCCGGATGAGGCGCCGACCGGGCGTCCGGCTGAAGGATCGGGTACGGGTGGGCCACGGCCGGACCGCGTACGCCGTGACCCCGCCTTCCGTCCGATCAGCGAAGGAGTGGCAGATGGCCATCGGACCGGTCCAATTGATCGTGCTGGGTTTCAGACACCCCGATTTCCACGGCGAGGTCATCGCGGAGCTCGAGAAGCTGCGGCAGAGTGACACCGTCCGCGTCATCGACGCCCTCGCCGTCTACAAGAACGCCCGCGGCGACGTCGTGGTCGAGCACCTGAGCAACCTGACCACGCCGGAAGCCATCGAACTGGGCAGCAAGATCGGCGCGCTGATCGGGCTCGGCATCGACGGCGAGGCCGGCATGCAGGCCGGCGCCACCGCCGGGGCCCAGGCCGCCGTGGCCGGGCTCAAGGCCTTCAGCGACGAGGACGCCTGGGACATCCTCGCCGACATCCCCGACGACTCCGCCGCGGCACTGCTGCTCATCGAGCACCACTGGGCCGTGCCGCTGCGCGATGCCATCGCCCGGGCCGGCGGCTTCCGCCTCAACGACGGCTTCATCAGCCCCCTCGACCTAGTCGGGATCGGGCTGACCACCGCCGCGGAGGCCCAGGAACTGCACGACCTCGAAACGGCGGGCGCCCGATAAGCGTCCGCCCCGACCGCAGAAGGAGGTAGGAACATGTTCGGATCCCGCCGGGTGGCCCGGCGCACAGGCCGCCGCACAGCACGCCGGGTGTCGCGACGCCGCCGCTGACCAGCAACCGCAGAGATGCAGCCGGAGCACCGCTGTCCGGCTGCATCGGCGTTCCTGAGCCTGGGCGGGGTCCCCGCTCATCCGTTGCGGGTGGCGCGCCCGGTTCGAAGGGCGGGGCATCGTGAGGACATGACCAGCACGGATCCGCACTCGGCTCCCCTGTCCCCGGCACGGCGAACGTTGCCGCGGTGGGGTGACACCATGGTGGGCGCCGCCTTCACGGCTCAGGGCGCCACGACCGAGGCCGCCGCCGTTCTGCGCCGGCACCTGGACCGGCTCGCCCAGCGGGGCGCCTCGGAACGGACCCGGTGGCGGCTGCGGGCCGAGCAGACGGCCCGGACCGCGGTGTCGACGGTCGCGACTGCCCCGATCATCGACCGCGTCGTGGACGCCCAGCTCGAGCGGATCCTGCGGCCGGTGGTGCTCGCCGTCCTCGACGACGTCCTGCTGCTGCTGGAGAAGGAGCCGGAGCGGATCCAGACGCTCATCCGGGGCCAGCGCGAGAACATGGTCGACGAGCTGGTCGGACGCCTGCGGTCCGGCGCGCAGGCCGGCGACACGGCGGTCGACCGGATGAGCTTCCGGGTGTTCCGCCGCGGGAACCGCGCCGAGCCCGGACCGCCGCTCGACCTATGAGCACCCCGGCCGTGCGGGAGTACGCCGGTCCGGTCAGCCGGGCCGTCGCGTACCTGCTGGACGCCTTCGTGGTCGCCGCCCTGGCCACCGCCGCCGCCACCGCAGCCGCCATGATCACCTCTGTGCTGGGGGCGCGGCTGCACGACGCGGCCCTCGCCCTCGCCTCGGCCGGCCCGCTGCGCACGTTCTGGTCGGTCGTGCTGCCGGTCAGCCGCAAC
>NZ_JBEZGQ010001267.1:0-2118 GCF_040650095.1 Actinoplanes sp. NPDC048791
CCCGCAACGTCAGCCGGTGGCGGGTCACGATGACGCGCCGGGCGTACGCCTCGGGGTCGGTACGGACCGTGGCCCAGCGCCGCCACACCTCCACGACGGCGACCTGGGCCAGGTCGTCGGCCTCAGCCGCGCTGCCGCAGACGAGGTACGCGAACCGGCGCAGCGAGTCCAGCCGGGTACGCGCGAACTCGTCGGCGTCCTCCCCTGCGGCGCTCATCAGCCACCTCCTCGCCGGGCAGACGCTCACCGTGGTCGATGTGCTGCATCGCCGGGTGTCGGGTAGCCGACAGTTGCCGGCGCCGCACACCCTGTCCGATCGAGATCAGTCTTTGCCGATCACCATGGAACGCGTGGGTAGCTTCGCACTCCGCCCACCCGACCCCTGGAGGACAAAGACATGGCCGAGATGGACATTGCCCTCAAGGACGCCATGACCATCGACGGCGCCATCGGTGTCGCACTGGTCGACCACACCAGTGGCATGGCGCTGGGTATCGCGGGCGGCACCCGCGACTTCGACCTCAACGTGGCCGCGGCCGGCAACACCGACGTCGTCCGGTCCAAGCTGCGCGCGATGGAGCTGCTGGGCATCCAGGAGCAGATCGAGGACATCCTGATCACGCTGGAGAGCCAGTACCACCTGATCCGGCCGCTGACCGCGCGCTCCGGGCACGGGCTGTTCCTCTACCTGTCGCTGGACCGCTCCCGGGCCAACCTGGCGATGGCCCGCCACCACCTGCGCCGCATCGAGAACCTGCTCAACATCTAGGGGTCGCTCACGGGGACCAGGAGCGCAGTCCCACCGAGTTGTGGGTGAAGCGGGACCGGTACGCCGACGCGCTCAGGCCGTAGTGGGCGCGGAACCGCCGGGCGAAGTAGTTCTGGTCCGGCCAGCCGACCGACTCGCCGATCCGGCTGATCGCGTCGTCGGTGTGCAGCAGCCGGGCCGCCGCCAGCTCCACCCGGTGCCGCGACAGGTACGCCATCGGCGGCAGCCCGGTCGCCGACTTGAACAGCCGGACCAGGTAGCCGGGCGCCAGGTGCAGCGCCTCCGCGAGCTCGGTGAGCGTCCACTGGTGGGCCGGGCGGGCCTCCATCATCCGCATGGCGTCGACGACCGCGGGGTGGGTGTGCCCGGTCCCGGCATCCACCCCGTCGACGACCGCCCGGGCGAGGCAGCTGAGGAACAGCGAGAGCCGCCCGATGATGTCGCCCCGGTGCCGGCTCACGGGCCGGAAGCGGAGCTGGTCGAGCGCGTCCAGGTGCTGCACGGACTCGGCGAGCAGCTCCGGGCCGAGCCGGGCGGTCAGGATGCCGCGCCGCTGGTCGGAATACGGCCCGGTCCAGAGCAGGTAGCCCAGCAGCGGGTCGGCCCTGGTCCAGGCGAGCTCGCGTTGCAGCAGCTCGGTGGAGAAGCAGCAGTTGTACAGGTCCAGGTGCCGGCAGTCGTCGTAGCCGTGCCACACACCGGGCCGCAGCAGGATGACGTCGCCGATCTGGAGCTGCTGGCGGCCCGCGAGGCTGTGGTGCACGCCCGCGCCGCCGGTCATCACCGCGACCTCGACGAAGCTGTGGGTGTGCACGGGGTGCATCCCCTCGTGCAGGTAGTGCCCGGCATAGGCCAGCGAGCCGTCGGAGAAATACAGCATGGCGTGCGAGTTCTCCACCGGTGGCTCGGCCATCCGCTGACCATACGACACCGGGCCGGGACCGGCGCCAGGTGCATTTCGTGCTATCACCGGTGCACTGCGGCCTATGTCACACCCAGCGCCGGGCGCAGGATCAGGGAGCGGCCGAAACAGTGCCGCCACCCAGCCGAAACATCTCTGACGGCGTTCCGCAGCGGCGTTCTTGAATCGTTTCAGCACGGTGACCGACTCCCCCTGGAGTGCCCATGTCTCCTGCCGCCGCCCCCGCCGGGATCCGCTTCGAGCACCACACCGCGGATGGGCCCGTCCTCGGCATCGGCACCCCCGCACCCCGGCTCTCCTGGTACGTGCCGACCGCCCCGGACGACTTCCGGCAGAGCGCGTACCAGGTCGAGATCAGCCGGGCCCGCGGGCCGGTCGAGCTCACCACGGTGACCTCGGCCGAGCAGGTGCTGGTGCCATGGCCGGC
>NZ_JBEZGQ010001268.1:0-2114 GCF_040650095.1 Actinoplanes sp. NPDC048791
AGGATGCCGGCGATGGTCAGCGGCAGGTAGGCGGCGGGCCGCAGCGGCCAACCGCTGATGCCGATGTAGAGGGCGCCCTGGGCGAGCGGCGGTCCCGTCGGCGGTGCCCCGGGTCGTCCCGGTGGTGGCGGTCGCGGTCGTGGCGGCGGTGCCGCGGGTGCCTTCGGGCGTCCCGGTGGCCGGCCCACGCGTGGCCGCAAGTCGAAGAAGCAGCGGCGTCAGGAGTTCGACAACCTGTCGGCTCCGCAGATGTCGTCGGGTGCGCCCCGCGGCTCGGGCCAGGAGGTCCGGCTCTCGCGTGGTGCGTCGCTCTCCGACTTCGCCGACAAGATCAACGCCAACCCGGGCTCGCTGGTCCAGGAGATGTTCAACCTGGGCGAGATGGTGACGGCGACGCAGTCGTGCTCCGACGACACGTTGCTGCTGCTGGGCGAGCACCTGGGCTTCGACGTGCAGATCGTCAGCCCCGAGGACGAGGACCGCGAGCTGCTGTCGCGGTTCAACATCGACCTCGACGCCGAGATCGCCGAGGACCGCCTCGTCACCCGGCCGCCGGTCGTGACCGTCATGGGTCACGTCGACCACGGCAAGACGAAGCTGCTCGACGCGATCCGCAAGACCAACGTGGTCGCCGGTGAGGCGGGTGGCATCACCCAGCACATCGGTGCCTACCAGGTCGTCGTCCCGCACCAGGGTGAAGAGCGCGCGATCACCTTCATCGACACCCCGGGCCACGAGGCGTTCACCGCCATGCGTGCCCGTGGTGCCCAGGTGACCGACATCGTGATCCTGGTGGTCGCGGCCGACGACGGCGTCATGCCGCAGACGGTCGAGGCGTTGAACCACGCCAAGGCGGCCGAGGTGCCGATCGTGGTCGCGGTCAACAAGGTCGACAAGCCGGACGCCAACCCGGACAAGGTCCGCCAGCAGCTGACGGACTACGGCCTGCTCGCCGAGGAGTACGGCGGCGACACGATGTTCGTCAACGTGGCCGCCAAGCCGGGTCTCGGCATCGACGACCTGCTCGAGGCCGTCCTGCTGACCGCCGACGCGTCGCTGGAGCTCACCGCTCCGATCGACGGGCCGGCGCAGGGTGTCGCGGTGGAAGCCCACCTCGACAAGGGCCGCGGCGCTGTCGCGACCGTCCTGGTGCAGCGGGGCACGCTGCGGGCCGGCGACTCGATTGTGGCGGGTGGCGCGCACGGTCGCGTCCGGGCCATGCTCGACGAGAACGGCCAGCAGGTCACCGAGGCGGGTCCGGCCCGGCCGGTGCTCGTCCTGGGTCTGACCTCGGTGCCCGGCGCGGGCGACACGTTCCTCGCCGCCGAGGACGACCGCACGGTCCGGCAGATCGCCGAGCAGCGGCAGGCCCGCCGTCGTGCGGCGAGCTTCGCGAACTCGAAGGGCAAGGCGACACTCGAGACGCTCATGGAGCAGCTCAAGGAGGGCGAGAAGACCTCGCTCACCCTGGTGCTCAAGGGCGACGGCTCGGGTTCCGTCGAGGCTCTCGAGGACGCGCTGTTCAAGATCGAGATTCCGGACGAGGTGCAGCTCAAGGTCATCCACCGCGGCGTCGGTGCGATCACCGAGAGCGACGTCAACCTGGCGTCGGCGTCCTCGGACCAGACCGCCACGATCATCGGCTTCAATGTCCGGGCCAGCAACAAGGTCAAGGAGATGGCCGACCGCGCCGGCGTGGAGATCCGCTACTACAGCGTGATCTACCAGGCCATCGAGGAGATCGAGGCAGCGCTCAAGGGCCTGCTCAAGCCGGAGTACGAGGAGGTCGAGCAGGGCACGGCGGAGATCCGCGAGGTGTTCCGCTCGTCCAAGATCGGTCTCATCGCCGGCTGTATGGTCCGCTCCGGTCTCATCCGCCGCAACGCCAAGGCGCGCATCCTGCGCGAGGGCACCGTGGTGGCGGACAACGTCACGATCAGCTCGCTGAAGCGGTTCAAGGACGACGCCACCGAGGTCCGCGAGGGCTTCGAGTGTGGTCTGACCCTGAACGGTTTCGGGTCGCCGCAGCCCGGCGACGTGATCGAGACCTTCGAGATGCGTGAGAAGCCGCGGGCGTAAGGCCCTCGGTTGACGGCCCCCGGCGCTTTCGCGCC
>NZ_JBEZGQ010001269.1:0-2110 GCF_040650095.1 Actinoplanes sp. NPDC048791
CCGAGGAGGCCGCCTCGCGGATCCTGGACGCGCTCGCGGTGCCGTTCCGGGTCGGCGAGCACCAGCTGCTGGCCCATGCCAGCATCGGCGTCGCCCTGGCCGGGCCGGGGGACAACGCCGACGAGGTGCTGCGCAACGCCGACATCGCCATGTACGCGGCCAAGGCCTCCGGCAAGGCGTCCTGGGCCCGTTTCGAACCGCGGATGCACAGCGAGGTCGTCAACCACGCCCGCCTCGGCAGCGAGCTGCACAACGCCATCATCCGCCACGAGCTGGAGCTGGCCTACCAGCCGGTGTTCGACCTGGTCACCGGCCTGATGGCCGGCGCCGAGGCGCTGGTGCGCTGGCGGCACCCGGTACGCGGGCTGGTCTCGCCGGCCGACTTCATCCCGGTCGCCGAGCGTTCCGGGCTGATCGTGCCGCTGGGCTCCTGGGTGCTGCGCGAGGCCTGCGAGCAGCTGGCCAAGTGGCACGCCGAGTACGGCGCCGCCGCCATCCGCTCGATCAACGTCAACGTGGCGGCCCGGCAGCTGCGCGAGTCCGGCTTCGTGGACGAGGTCGCGGCCGTGCTCAGCGACACCGGGCTGATCCCGGCCAACCTGGTGCTGGAGGTCACCGAGTCCTCGGTGCTCGACGGCCGGCAGGTCCGCGAGACCCTGCAGGCCCTGCACGAGCTGGGGGTGCGGCTGGCGCTGGACGACTTCGGCACCGGCCAGTCGAGCCTGAGCCTGCTGCGCGCGTTCCCGGTGGACGTGCTGAAGCTGGACAAGTCGTTCGTGGACGGCATCTGCGACGGCGAGGACCGTGGCCGGCTGGCGGTGGCCGCGGCGGTCGCCCAGCTCGCCGAATACCTGGACCTGTACGCGGTCGCGGAGGGCATCGAGACGGCGGCGCAGGCCGAGCGGCTGCGGGAGATGGGCTACCGGCTGGGCCAGGGCTACTTCATGGCCAGGCCACTGCCGCCGGCCGAGATGGCCGAGCTGATGATCCGTACGGTCCTGCCGGTCACCGCGGCGTGACGGGCCGGCCCGCGTGAACGGGCCGGCCCGGCGCTGTTACGCGGAGACCTCGTTGCGCTCGGCGCCCCACATGGTGTGGAAGGCGCCGTCCTTGTCGACGCGGCGGTACGTGTGCGCGCCGAAGAAGTCGCGCTGTCAGGTCGACGGTGCGGAAAGCCCCCGGCCCGGTCACCAGGGAGGCGCGCATCCGGGCCGCGGTGGAGCCGGAGCCGAGCAGCAGCACACCGCCGTCGACGGCCACCGCCGCCTCGAAGTCCGGCTTCAGATGTTTGGTCCCCTCGGCCGAGCTGAAGGTCTCGTGGCCGTCGACCGCCGCGATCACCCGGATCGCGGTGACCCCGTCCGGCCGCAGCCAGGCGGCGTGCGTGGCGTCGTCCTGGGCGACCAGCCAGCCGTCACCGAACGCGGCGATGGCCGAGGCAGCCCGCACCGGCACCCCGGGACCGAACCACAGCCGGGTCTCACTCTCGATCTCGACGCGCATCGTCACGTCCTCTCCGGGCGCATACCGAACAAGAACCGGGTGATCCGGGTACGCCGGACCAGGATGTCGTACGCCCCGAACGTCAGGATGAACGAGACAGCCACGACGACGGCGTACTCGGCGATGATCGGCGCCCGCCACGGGACCACGAGGTAGGCCACCGCCACCACGATCGGCTGGTGCAGGACGTAGAACGGCAAAGCCGCCTCGGCCAGATAGGTGCGCGTGGACGAGCTTTCCCGGGCCGGGCCCGCAACAGCCGGCCGGGGCCGGTCGAGCAGGCCCAGCAGGGCGACCAGGGAGCACCAGCCGGACACGCTGAACAGCACCCGGGAGACGACCGCCAGCGGCGACATACCGGTGAACAGGTCCGTGCCCTCGCTGATGAAGCCCGGTGCGCTCGCCCCGAACGCGACGACGGCGAGGACCGCGGCGACCCGGGCGTGGCGGCGTAACGCGGCGGCGAACCGCTCGTCGGTGGCGAGCACGAAGCCGTACAGGAAGAAGAGCAGGTAGGCCCACCGGCTCCAGGCCCCCAGATCCTCCTCCAGGCCGAGCACCGCACTGACCAGGGCGATCGGGATCGCCGGCAGCAGCACGACGCCGG
>NZ_JBEZGQ010001270.1:0-2108 GCF_040650095.1 Actinoplanes sp. NPDC048791
CGCCGGGCCGACCCGGCGCTGGGCGGGGCGGACAACCTGCGCTGGTGCGAGGGGCCGGACGGACTGCTGGTCTTCGAACGCGGAGATTCCCTGCGGTGCACGGTCAACATGACCGACGCGCCGATCCGCATCCCGCGACCCGGCCACGCCCTGCTGACCAGCGGACCGGTGGATCTGTCGGGCGCGGAGGCGGAAATTCCGGCGGACACGACCGTCTGGTGGGTGCCAGGATCGCCGGATGGGGCAAGTTGAGCGGGTCGTCGAGCTGAGCACCGAGGTCGCCGGGGCGGAGCTGATCGGTGCGTACCTGCACGGGTCGGCCGTCCTCGGCGGCCTGCGGCCGGCCAGCGACGTCGACATCCTCGCGGTCACCCGGCGCTCGCTGGCCGAGGAGCAGCGGCGGGCCCTGATCGCGGGCCTGCTGCCGATCTCCGGCTCCGCGGTGGGGGCCCGGCCGGTGGAGCTGACCGTCGTGGTCCAGGCCGAGGTGCGCCCCTGGCGCTACCCACCGACCGGCGATTTCCTGTACGGCGAATGGCTGCGCGCCGACTACGAGGCCGGCCTGGTCCCCGCCCCGGAACCCATGCCCGGCCTGGCCCTGGAGGCCGCGGTGGCCCTGGCCGGGGACCGTACGCTGGCCGGGCCCCCGCCGGCGCAGGTGCTCGACCCCGTGCCCACCGGGTTGCTGGTCCGGGCCGGCGTGGACGGCATCCCCGGGTTGCTCGCCGACCTGGCCGGGGACACCCGCAACGTGCTGCTGACCTTCGCCCGCATCTGGACCACGCTGGGCACCGGCACGATCGTCGCCAAGGACACCGCGGCGGACTGGGCGCTCGCCCGCCTGGCCCCCGAGCATCGGCCGGTGCTCGCCTTCGCCCGGGACCTGTATCTGACCACCTCCTACGCCGACGAGACCTGGAGCGACGAGCTGAAGGCTCAGGTCGGGCCGCACGTCGACGCGGTCCTGGCCCAGATCGGCCGTCTGCGGGAGACCGCAGGGCAATGACACAATCGGCACCGCCATGACCGTCCACAAGCCCCGTTCCACGCGGACGGCTCGGCCGGCGGCACGACTACATGCGGGCGAAGTACCAGCCCGGCGGGCGAGCTCCCCGGACTACGCGAAGCTGCAGATCGTCCGCAGCCGGCGCGCGGACTTCTGACGTACCACCCGCACCCCGCGAGGCCCGGTCACCGACCGGGCCTTCGTGGTGTCGAGAGGTAGTAGTGCCACAGCAGTTTCGCCGCTACCGCGCGCCACGGGCGCCACGCCTCGGCCATCTCCAGCAGCTGCTCGGGGGTCGGGCGGGCCGGCAGACTCCACAGCTCCGCGACCGCCTGGGCCAGGGCGATGTCGTGGGCCGGCCACGCGTCCGGGCGGCCCAGCGCCATCAGCCGGTAGATCGTCGCTGTCCAGGGGCCGATGCCCGGGATCGTGCGCAGAGCCGCGTCGACCTGCTCGTCGTCCTGCCCGGCGAGGGCGCCGAGGTCGAGGGAACCGTCCAGCACGGCCGTGGCCAGCGCCCGGGCGTAGCGGGCCTTCTGCCGGCTGAAGCCGATCGTCAGCAGGCGGGCGTCGTCCAGGAGCAGGAATCCGCCCGGCGTGAGCGGGTCGACGACCCCGCAGAGCCGGTCGTAGGCCGCCTGGGCCGAGGCCAGTGAGACCTGCTGCTCCAGCACGATCCGCAGCAGGGTGCTGAAGCCGGGCTCGCGCTGCCACGCCGGCGGCGGCCCGAAGCGTGCGACGATGCCGGCCAGGGCGGGCTCGCGCCGGCCGAGTTCGGCGAGGGCGCTGGTGAGGTCGGGGGCCGTCACTCCTGGGACTGGCCGGTTGTTTCGTCGGGCTTGTTGGCGCCGGTCTTGTTGATGCCGGAGTTGCTGCTGCCGTGGGCCGGCGTGCTCGCGGTGGGCGCCTGGTCGGTGATGAAGTCGCCGGTCTCCGGGTTGCCGGTGATGTGCTGGTCGGTGCTGGCGGCGTTGGTGACGACGCGGTCCTCGCTGCTCATGGGGTTCCTCTCGGTGTTCGCGGCGGTGCCTCGCCACGGGTAGTACCCCGTCGGACCCGGGTGACTCGCGAACCGGCCGCGCCACCCGGTCGGGCGGCGCGG
>NZ_JBEZGQ010001271.1:0-2107 GCF_040650095.1 Actinoplanes sp. NPDC048791
CGTCGAGGTTGGTGACGGTCAGCGCGTCGCGGGCCTGCTCGACCTTCTGCGCGGCGCTGAGGGCGGCCTTGACGGTGACCGGGAAGGCGCGGGTGGCGCTGCTGGAGCCGCTGGTGACGGTCGCGGTCAGGGTCACGGTGGTGTCGGCGGCCGGCCTGGTCACCGCACCGGCGGGCGTGATCACCGCCGGGTCCGAGGAGGACCAGGAGACCTTGCTCCCGTACGCGGGCCCGGCGGCCGGCAGGCTCAGATCACCGGTGACCGCCGAGGTGTCCCCCAGAGTCAGCGCCGCCCGGTCTCCCGCGACCCGGGTCGCGTCGGCGATGGCGATCCCGGCGGCCTCGGTGGCGCTCAGCGCCCGGTCGTAGATCCGGAAGTTGCGGATCCGGCCGTGCAGGTAGGCGTCCGCGGTGTAGACGGACCGGCCCAGATAGTTCGCCTTGGTGACGCCCGATCCGATGCTGCCGGGGGTGATGGTGACGCCGGAGGTGGTCGCCACCGGCTGTCCGTTGAGGTATTCGGTCGCCACACCGTCGGCGCCCAGGGTGTAGCCGATGCTCGCCCAGACCCCGCGGGGCAGACCCGATCCCGCCTTGACGGTCTGCTCGGTGCTCCAGTTCCCGCCGGCGATCGCCGTCCGGTACGGGTCCCCGGTGGCCATCAGATAGCCGTTGCCGACACCGCCCGCGTCGGTGTTGCCCAGCGCCCAGATCATGTACGGCGTGGCCTGCGCGGTGTCGATGTAGACGTCGGCCGCCACGGTGACCGCACCGAGCCCGGCCAGCACGTTGTCCGGCAGCCGCACGTGCCCGTCGGTGCCGCCGAGGACGAGACCGCCGCCGTCGGGCGCGAAGGACGCGTCACCCCTCAGGACGCCGTCGCGGCCGTGGCCCGAGGTGTCCGGGACCGCGGTTCCGGAGGTCTGGGTGAGGTCGTACCGCAGCACCAGGCCGCCGGTGACATCGGCTGCGGCGGCGGCTGCGGCCGGGGCCACGAGGGCGCCGGCGGCCAGCAGACAGGCAGCGATACGGGACAGGTGTCGGGTGCCGCGACGACGGGGCTCGGCGACCATGAAGGCCTCTATCCAGGGGTGGGAGCCGGAAGATTGCCGAAAGTGTTAACGGTCACAACATGCCTGTCAAGCAACCGACACCAAGCCGAAACACAGCCCCGCTCATTCGCCGCTGTCTTTGTCCGTTATGGACCGACCACAAAGCAAAGGACCGGGTCGCCGCGGGCACATATAACCGCCCGCACCGGACCGGCGGCGCGGCGGCGACCGCGCCACCTTGTGCAACCCCGCGGTAACGGATACGCGACACGGAAGAACGCGGATTCGTTTATCGCACTGCGCCGGACGACGGCATGGCGATATCGGCTATGGTATCGCCAATAGAGGCGGTCACCAGGTGCCGCACCAAAGGCTTATCCGGGAGCGACCACATGGCCAAGCAGATCGTCACCCTGCTGACCGACGACATTGACGGCAGCAAAGCGGACCGCACCGTCGAATTCAGCATCGACGGCGTCAGCTACACCATCGACCTTTCCGAGAAGAACGCCGGCAAGCTGCGCAAGGCGCTCGACCCGTACCTGGCCGCCGCCTCCCGGATCGGCCGCAGCAGCACGGCGCGGATCGCCGCGCGCAGCACCGCGCCGGCCCCCAGCCGGGCCAACCGCGACCAGAACCAGGCCATCCGGGAATGGGCCAACAAGAACGGTTACGAGGTCTCCGAACGCGGCCGCATCCCCACCTCGATCGTCGAGGCGTTCCACAGCAAGCGCTGATTCCGCGCCCGCCGGTGACGCCGTCGCGAATGCGATGACGACGCCCCTCGCAACGGCGTCCCGGCACGCACCACAGCCTTTCGGCGGCCCCGCCGCGGCAATGCACAAAGCCCGGCCCGGCTTCTCTGCCGAAGGCAGAGCGCGACGGCGCACTGCGCGCCGATTTCTGCCCTACGGTCGGATCATGTCCACTGATCAGGTCCGGACCGTCGCCGAGCTCAGCGCAGTGCTGGCCGGCTGGCTGCGCCGGCTCATGCCACCGGGGCCCCGGCTCGACGGGCTCACCACCGACCTCGCGGCCGCCTTCGCCGGCCGCCAC
>NZ_JBEZGQ010001272.1:0-2101 GCF_040650095.1 Actinoplanes sp. NPDC048791
CCGGCGGCGACGCGGAGCACGTCGCGCCGGGGGGTGGGTTGGTGGCCGCGGATGCGGCCGCTCAGGGGGCCGCTGATGTCGAGGCCGCGGTGACCGCCGGGGCCGTCGCGAGTCAGCCTGTGGCACGGGCGCGGCCGAGTTCCGGGATTCCCGCGCAGGGACGTGGCAGCAAGGGGGGCGCCGCTGCTTCTGTGGCGGCGTCGACCCGTACCGAAGAAGAAGCGGAACCACTTCCGCCGATGGACGATGCCGAGTTGCGGGCGGCGCTGGAAGCCATTCTGCTTGTGGTTGATGAGCCGGTCGCCGAGATGCAGCTCGCGCAGATCGTCGAGCAGCCGACCGAGCGGGTCGCGGGCATGTTGGAGGACATCTCGGCGCGGTACACCGCGGCCGGGCACGGGTTCGATCTGCGGCGGGCCGCGGGTGGCTGGCGTCTCTATACGCGGCCGGAATACGCGGCCTACGTTGAGCGGTTCGTACTGGATGGCCAGTCGGTGCGGCTCACCCAGGCCGCGCTGGAAACGCTCGCTGTAGTCGCTTACAAGCAGCCTGTCACCAGGTCGCGCATCTCGGCCATCCGCGGTGTGAACTGTGATGGCGTCATGCGTACGCTTACCACTCGCGGCCTCATCGAGGAATGCGGCACTGAGGGCGAGACCGGGGCATTCCTGTACCGCACCACGGCGCTGTTCCTGGAGAAGCTCGGCCTCAACTCGGTCGACCAGCTTCCGCCGCTGGCCCCGTTCCTACCCGACGATGTGGAAGAAGTGCTCGATGCCTCAGGCTGATCCGGATACCTCCGTGCGGCTGCAGAAGATTCTCGCCACCGCGGGAGTCGGATCCCGGCGCGCGTCTGAAGATCTGATCTTCCGGGGACGCGTCACCGTGAACGGCAAGGTCGCCAAGCTCGGCGACAAGGTCGACCCGGCCAAGGTGGAGATCCGGGTGGACGGCGCGCGGATCGTCACGGACACCAAGCTGGTCTACCTGGCCATGAACAAGCCCCGCGGCGTGGTCTCGAGCATGGACGACGAGAAGGGCCGCAACGAGCTCGCCGACTTCCTCGGCACGTTCGAGCAGCGCATCTTCCACGTCGGCCGGCTCGACGCCGACAGCGAGGGCCTGCTGCTGCTCACCAACGACGGCGGGCTCGCGCACAAGCTGATGCACCCGTCGTACGGGGTCGCCAAGACCTACCTCGCCGAGGTCGCCGGCCCGCTGCCGCGCAACGTCGGCCGCCGCCTGCAGTCCGGCGTCGAGCTGGAGGACGGCCCGGCCAAGGTCGACACGTTCAAGCTGGTCGACGCGGTCGGCAAGACCGCGCAGATCGAGATCACCCTGCACGAGGGCCGCAAGCACATCGTGCGCCGGATGATGGACGAGGTCGGGCACCCGGTGTCGCGCCTGATCCGTACGGCGGTCGGCCCGATCCGGCTCGGCGACATGCGCCCGGGCGGTTTCCGCCGGCTGTCGAACGCCGAGGTGAGCGCCCTCTTCAAGGCCGTCGGCGACTGAGCTGGGCGCGCCCGGCACAATAGGTAGTTGTCCGTCAGAGGTCTTGGAGGTAGCGGTGGAGCGAGCAGAGCGGCCCGAACGATGCGTGGTGGCCGTCGACGGTCCCTCGGGATCGGGCAAATCCACCGTTTCCCGGCGGCTCGCCACCGCGATCGACGGCATCTACCTCGACACCGGCGCGATGTACCGGGCGATCACCTGGGCGGTGCTGCAGGCCGGCGTCGACCTGCAGGACCCGGACGCGATCGCCAAGATCTCCCAGGAGACCACCCTCTCCGTCGGCACCGATCCGGTGTCGCCGCACTTCCGGGCGAACGGCACGGACGTCGACGCGGCCATCCGGGGGCCTGAGGTCACCGGCGCGGTCTCGGCCGTGGCGGCCGTCCCCGCGGTACGCCGTCAGCTGGTGCAGTTGCAACGCGAGATCATCGCCGCAGCGCCCCGCATCGTCGTCGAGGGCCGCGACATCGCCACCGTGGTCGCGCCGGACGCCGAGCTGAAGGTGTACCTGACCGCCTCCGCGGCCGCGCGCGCCCAGCGCCGCAGCGCGGAGGACGCCACCGACCTGGCGCCAACCGAGGCCGAT
>NZ_JBEZGQ010001273.1:0-2099 GCF_040650095.1 Actinoplanes sp. NPDC048791
CGACCTGCCCGGCGACCGGCAGTAGCAGCGCAGCGTGGAGTGGTCCAAGCAGAACCTCGCCGACTCCGTGCAGGAGGCGCACGACCTGCGGGTGTTCGCCAGCCAGGAAGGAACCCAGTTCCCGCCGCCGGCCGGCACCGTCCACGTCGCCCGGTGGGTCGGCGCCGGCTGGCCGGACTACCCGTGGATCTTCGCCACCGACGCCGAGTACACCGCGTTCGCGTCGGTGGCGGCCGGGCAGTTCGAGCCGATCAAGGCGCACCTGCGGGCGCTGCGCGACATCAGCGAGATCGTCAACGGCCGGTCCGGCAAGGTGGTGCACGAGGTCACCCCGGACGGCCAGGTGTACTTCGGCGCCAACGACGACCCCGGCAACACCGACGAGAGCGCCAAGTTCCCCAGCACGGTGGCGCTGATCTGGCGGTGGACCGGCGACGACGCGTTCCGCGACGAGATGTACGACTTCGCCGTGCGTGCCATGCGGCATGTGACCGCACTGGACGCCGACGCCGACGGCTGGCCCGAGGGCTCGGGCAACGTGGAGCGGCCCGGCATGGGAGCGGAGAAGCTCGACGTGGCGGTCTACACCATCCGCGGGCTGCGCGACCTGGCCGACCTGGCCAGCGCGCGCGGCGACCGGGCCACCGCGAGCTGGGCGACCACCCAGGCCCAACGGCGCGAGCGGGCCTTCGAGCAGGCCTGGTGGTACGGCGGGGACGCCGACGCGTACGCCGACTCGCTGAGCGATCCCGGCAACGGCAAGGTGTTCCAGCGGCACTGGACCGGCCTGACCCCGATGGAGGCCGAGTCACCCGGCGGGCCGCTCGCCGCCACCGGCCACGCCCACGCCGCGCTGGCCCAGCGGGAACGCGACTGCTACACCGGCGAATTCGGCCTGTTCCACACCGGCAGCGGGCCGACCAGCGCCCCTGGCGGCAACACCGGCCCGTCCTGCGACAGCGTGGTGTCCGGCGTGCCGGCCGAGCGGGCCACGTTCTCCCTCAACACCGCCGTCATGGCCGTCGCCGAGGGCAACTACGGCCGGCTCGGCCCGCAACGCCGCTACACCACCGGAAACGCCCGCATCCAGCTCGACCCGGCGGTCTGGGAGATGCCCGGCGCGATGCCGGAGGTGGCGCCGTCACCGGACTTCGTCGCCAACATCGAGCGCGACTTCCTGAGCCGCTCCAGCGTGCTGCAGGCGTGGGGTGCCTACGGGGTGCTCTGGCCGGTGGTGCACCAGCAGCTCGGCGTCGACCCGGACGTCGGTCGCGGCCGGCTGTCGGTGGTGCCGGCGCTGCCGCCCGGCCAGGACCGCATCGCCGGGCACGACATCCGGCTCGGCCGCGGCTCGCTCGACGTGACCGCCACCCGGACCGCAGGAACCCTCACCGTCTCGGTCCGGGCGGCACTGAAGCTCACCATCGGCGCGGTCCTGCCGGCGGGTGCGTCGGTGACCGGGGTACGGCTGGACGGCAGGCCCACGGCACACCAGCAACGCAGCACCGCCCGCGGCACCGAGGTGCTGGTCGCCGCGGGTGCCGGCGGACGGCACACCCTGGAGGTGAAGCTGCGCTGACCTCAGCCCGGCTCGTTGCTCTGCTCTACCGCCTGCGGACTCGTCGCCTGCCACTGCCCGTCGTCCACCGGCTGCGAACGCTGGGCCAGCCGCAGGAGGGCGGCAACGGCACCGTCGGTCAGCGACGATCCGCTGTAGCCGACGTACGCCACCACGCCCGGCGCCGGCTCCCAGGCCAGGGAACCGTTGCCACCGAAGACCGGCGACACCACGGCCGGGCGGTCACCGACCGGCCCGGCGGCGGTGGCGTGGGACGCGTACAACTGGTCCTCGAACCCGCCGCCGCGAACGACCCCGGTGTAGGCCAGGCCACCGCCGAGCGCGGCCTGCTCGCCCAGCGTGGCGCTGCCGTAGCGGATCTCGTGGATGGCGGGCGGCCGGTACGGGCCACCGCCGGCCACCGCGTAACCCGCGGGCGGCTCCTTGATGACCGGACGGCTTTTGGCGACGCTCGTGCGGGCCGCGATGGTGATCAGGGCGGGCTCGGGCAGGTCGCCCCGGATGCGGGCCCAGGCACCGC
>NZ_JBEZGQ010001274.1:0-2098 GCF_040650095.1 Actinoplanes sp. NPDC048791
GGATGCCACCCCGACAAGCGACGCCCGCGACGCCGGAGGTCGCTCGGCCCGATGATCCCCGACCACGGATGCCACCCCGACAAGCGACGCCCGCGACGCCGGAGGTCGCTCGGCCCGATGATCCCCGACCACGGATGCCACCCCGACAAGCGACGCCCGCGGCGGCGGATACTAGGACGAGGCAAGCCACGACGCGGGCAAATGTCAGCCCTGATCGCGAGGGCCGTGCGTGTCATGGCCGACGTGACGCTGACCCCGGTTCGGGCGCGGTGGGCGGGTCAGATTCGTTCGAAGAGGACCTCTCTGGTTTTGGGGTCGGCCTGGGTCAGGCGGACCTGGATGCGGTCGCCCAGCGGGAGGTCGCCCACGCAGCGGGCCTGGACGGCCGGTTCGTCGATGGCGACCTTGCCGCCTCGGGGGCGGCGGTTGTTCGGCTTGTCGCGCCCGTTCTGCTTCGGGGCTGCAGCCGGCTCGGACTCGGGGGCGGCGGGCTGGCCGTCCGGCTTTGCGGGGGCGGCGTCCTGACCGCCCTTCGCGCCGGTGCGGTCCTCGTCGACGTCGAGGACGCCGGCCTCGAAGGTCTCCCCGACCCGGTGGGCGAGCAGCACCGCTTCGGCGAGGCCCACGGCGCCGCGGTCGGCTGCTGAGGCGACCCGGTCTGTCGTCGCCATGCACTTGGGGAGGCGCGGCAGGGCCTCGCGGGCCCACTGCGGCACCTCGCGTTCCTCGTGCAGAGCCAGGCACACCTCCGTCGCGTAGCGGTCGGCCAGGCGGCGCAGCGGTGCGGTCACGTGTGCGTAGGGCGCACCCACTCCTCCGTGGCCGGTCTCTGCGGGCGTCTCCTGGTCGAAGGCCGTGTAGCCCGCACCGCGCAGGAGCTCGGCCGCCTGGTTGAGGAATGCGGCGCCGCGGGGGCTGGCCGGGTCGACGGAGGCTACGACCGCGCCGACGGAGGCGTCGGGAGGCCAGGGGACGTCGAGGGAGGCGGCGGCCGCTCGGAGTTTGGTGACTGCCTCGGGGCGGGCGGGCGGCATGGTGCGGAGGAGCCCGATCTTTCCTTGCAGCATCAGGGTCGCGGCGGCCATGCCGGTGAGCAGGGAGATCTGGGCGTTGTGCTCCTCGACGGCCAGCGGCGCCCGCAGGACCAGCTGCCAGCCGTCGCCATTCTGCTCGACCTCCTGCTCGGGCAGGGGCAGGTTTACCGCACCGCGATCGGCCGCGCGGCGGGCCAGCAGCGCGCCCAGCTCGGGCAGCAGGGCGATCGGCTCCGGCGCGGTGCCCGCGTCGACGTCCGCTTGCAGGCCCGCGTAGTCGAGCTTGGCCCGGCTGCGCACCCGCGCCCGCTCCAGGGCGATGCCGGTGATCTCGCCGTCGGCGTCCAGGTCGATGGTCCACAGCACCGCAGCGCGGTCCGCGTCGGGCAGCAGGCTCACGGCGCCCTCGCTGAGCACCGGTGGGTGCAGCGGGACCTTGCCGTCCGGGAAGTAGATGGTCTGGCCGCGCACCCAGGTCTCGGCCTCGAGCGCGCCGCCCGGCCGCACATAGGAGGCGACGTCGGCGATCGCGTAGCGCACCCGATAGCCGCCGCCGGACCGGCGGGTGAGCTCCATCGCCTGGTCGAGGTCGCGCGAGGTGGCCGGATCCACCGTGACGAACGGGATGTCGGTGCGGTCGACGCCCGGCGGTGCGACCCCGGTGGCGGCCTCCTGCGCCTCCCGCATGGCGTCGGCCGGAAACTCGGCAGGTAACTCGAGCTCACGGCGCAGCACGGAGAAGTCGATGTGTGGCGCCCACACCCGTTTGATCGGCACGGGTTATTCCTACCAGGCCGCACCGACAATTCCGGTACGCAGAAGGGCCGCGCCGTGATCGGCGCGGCCCTGGTGTGCCCGGGTTCAGCGCTTGGCGGTCGCCTTGCGGGCCGAGCCGGCGACGGTGGAGACGCGGCCGTTCCCGGAGAGGCGGCTGTTGCCGGCGGTCGCGGTACGGGCGGCCGCAGCCGTGGCGGGCTGCTTGACCCGGCCGGCGTTGGTGGCCGACGTCTTCGTCATGCCGGCCGGCTTGGCGTTGGCGGCCTTGCCTGCGGTCGTTGTCCGGG